>JBKPPN010000021.1:0-7191 GCA_046733575.1 Candidatus Methylomirabilota bacterium
AGCTCGTGCTGCACCATGTGCGCCGCGAACGACCGCTCGGCCGCCTCGTGCAGCGGCGACGCCACGGCCACCCCCAGCGCGGCCGCCGCGCCCACACGGACGGCGAGGCGTGCGGGGCCGATCAACCGCATGGTCGAAGCAGCATGGTCGGCAGCGCGGTGGCCGCGATGACGAGGGCGAACAGCACGCACAGCGTCATCCCGAGCGTGGCCATGAAGCGCGCACGCGGGACGTGCACGCCCTCGTCCGCGCCCGTCGCCGTGGACCACGCGCGCAATCCGACCACGACCCCCGCCAGCGTGAGCAGCAGCGCCACCGCCGCGACGACCAGCATGACGCCGCGCCGCTCGTCGACGCACGTCCACGGGATGAGCGCGAGCTGCGTCTGGAGCTGCGCGAGCCAGGCGAGCGGCCCGATCACGATGGTGAACCACAGTGCGCGAGGCTGCGCCATCGTCAGTGCCGGGGAATCAGGAACACCAGGACGTAGAGCGGGATCCAGACGCCGACGACGAAGTACCAGTACACCATGTTGATGTGCACGTCGACGAAGTGCTTGCGCTCGCGCTTGCCGAGCAGGAACACGATGGCCAGGAGCAGGTTCTCGCCCGTCTCGGCGAGCACGTGCGTGGCGTGCATGCCGGTGATCGTCCACACGATCGAGGCGTACGCGTTGTCGCTCCAGCGAACGTTGAGGTCCTGCAGCTCGAACCAGCGCAGCACGAGCGCCACGACGCCCACGGCCAGCACGGCGAGCAGGTAGCGACGGGTGCCGGCGTCGTCCTCGCGTCGCGCGGCGCGGTCGCCGAGCGTGGCGAGCGGGACCGACGCCACGAGCAGCACGACGTTCACCGTGGCCCGCACGATGGACGGCGCCGGCGACGTGGCGGGCGGCCACATCGGCGCCAGCCGCCAGAGATAGAGGTACGTGGCGGCGAGCATCGCCAGCACGGTTCCCTCGATGGCGAGGAAGACGATCATGCCCCACCAGAGCGTCATCCGCGGGCCGAACCCGGTGGTCGGCAGATCGGAGACGTCGATCACCCGCGTGGTCACACGTCCTCCGGCGAGCGGCCCTTGTGGCCGCGGGGCCAGAACCATCCGGTGAGACCGATGAGGAGGAGGACCGCGCCGAGCACGATGCCCCACGGCGTGAAGATGCCGCTCACCAGTCCGATGGTCGTCCCGATCGCGGTGAGCAAGGGCCAGATGGTGGGTCCGTCGAGCTCATGCCGGTGGTCGGGCTTGGCATCGAGGAGACCCGTCACGAGCACGTCGCGCCGGTCGGTGCGCAGGCCGACGACGACGGGTTGATCGAGCGCCGCCGTCCAGCGCGGGTAGCGTCCGTTGACCGTGGGCAGGTACGTGAAGTTCTCCGGCGCCGGCGGCGACGCGGTGGCCCACTCCAGCGTCCCCGCGCGCCAGGGGTCGCGCCCGGACGGCGTCCCGCGGCGCCAGCTGATCGCCACGTTCACGAGAAACACGACGACGGCCACGGCCATCACCGCGGCGCCGGTCGTGGCCAGGCCGTTGAGGAAGCCCCACCCGGTCTCCGGCAGGTACGTGTACACGCGTCGGGGCATGCCGCGCAGCCCGAGGATGTGCATGGGGAAGAACGTGAGATTGAACCCCACGAACAGCAGGCCGACGTTCCACCAGCCGAGACGTTCGGAGAGCAGGCGCCCCGTGAACTTGGGGAACCAGTAGTAGACGGCTCCGAAGAGCGGGAACACCGCCCCACCGAGCAGCACGTAGTGGAAGTGGGCCACCACGAAGAACGTGTCGTGCAGCTGCAGGTCGAGGGGCACGGATGCCAGCATCACACCGGTGAGCCCGCCCGCGACGAAGATCACGAAGAAGGCGAGCACGAACAGGAGCGGCGTCTTGAAGCTCAGACGTCCCTTCCAGAGCGTGACGATCCAGCAGAAGATCTGCACCCCGTTCGGGATGACGATCATCAGGCTCGCCGCGGTGAAGAAGCTCTGTCCCAGCACGGGCACGTCGGTGGCGAACATGTGGTGCACCCACAGCCCGAACCCGATGAACCCCGTGGCGATGAGCGACAGCACGACGGCCAGGTAGCCGAAGACGGGCCGGCGCGCGAACGTCGAGATGATCGTGGAATTGAAGCCCTGGGCGGGGATGAAGATGATGTAGACCTCGGGATGCCCGAAGAACCAGAAGAGGTGCTGCCACAAGAGCGCGTCGCCACCCTCGGCGGGGTTGAAGAAGTGGGTCGAGACGAGACGGTCGGTCGCCAGCAGCATGCTGCCCACCATCACCGCGGGCATGGCGAAGACGATCATGAACGCGGTGACCAGCATGGCCCACACGTAGAGGGGAAGGCGATCGAGCGACATCCCCGGCGCGCGCAGCTTGAACGTGGTGACGATGATCTCGGTCGCGCCGACGAGCGCGGCGAGCTCGGTGAACGTGATGAGCTGCGCCCACACGTCGATGCGCTTGCCCGGCGAGTACTGCGGGCCGGTGAGCGGCACGTACGCGAACCAGCCGCCGTCGGGCCCGATGTTCAGGAAGAACGAGACGTACAGGAAGAGTCCGCCCGCCAGGAAGATCCAGTAACCGTACGCGTTCAGGCGCGGGAACGCGACGTTGCGCGTGCCGACCATCAACGGGATGAGGTAGAGCGCGAAGGCTTCCATGACGGGCACCGCGAACAGGAACATCATCGTGGAGCCGTGCACGGTGAAGAGCTGGTTGTAGAAGTCCGGCCCCACCACGCCCGCCTGCGGGTGCGAGAGCTGCCAGCGCATCGTCATCGCCTCGAGCCCGCCGAGCACGAAGAACACGAAGGTGGTGACGATGTAGCGGAACGCGACCGACTTGTGGTCGACGCTGGTGAGCCAGCCCCAGAGGCCGGGCTGGTGCGCCCACGCGCGCGCGATGGCGGCGCGCTCGTCGGCGACCCCGACGGGTTCCGGCGCGACGATCGTGCTCATCGCAGCGTTTCCAGGTAGGCGAGGAGCGCCTGCAGCGACGCGGGGTCGAGGCTGTTGGCCGGCATCAGCGTCCCGGGCTTGAGGCCCTGCGGGTCGACGATCCATCCCGCCAGGTGTCCGGGCGAGTTCGGTATCGCGCCGGCGGCGAGCGTCGTGCGGCTCGCGAGGTGCGTGAGGTCGGGGCCGTTCGTGCCACGCGCATCCGTGCCCTGCACGGCGTGGCAGAGCGCGCACGAGCCCGTCACGAACACGTCGCGCCCGCGCCGGGTGGCGTCGGTCGTGGGCTCGGGAGCGGAGGCGCGCTGGCCGTCGAGCCACGCCGCGAACTCTGCGGGCGGCTGCGCGAAGACCTTGAGCCGCATGAGCGCGTGCTGCATGCCGCAGTACTCGGCGCACTGGCCCTCGTAGACGCCGGCGCGATCGGCCTGGAACGAGATCTGGATGCCGTGCCCGGGGATCAGGTCTCGCTTGCCGTGCAGCTGCGGCACCCAGAAGCTGTGGATGACGTCGCGCGAGTCGAGCGAGATCGTGATCGGACGTCCGGTGGGGACGTGAATCTCGTTGGCCGTGGTCACCTGCTTGGCGGGCTCCACGTCCGGATAGATCACCTCCCACCACCACTGATGACCGATGAGCTGGATCGCCAGCGGCGTCGGCGTGGCGGGTGACGACAACGCGCGCCCCGTCAGGATGCTCGCCACGAGGAGCACGACGAGCACCCCCGCCGTGACGATGGTGAGCACGCCGACGAGGACCGCGGCGCCCCGCTCGCGCCCGGCGTCGATGATGATCGCGCTGCCCTCGGGGCCGCGGGTGTGCGCGTGACCCCGCGCGAGCCCGACGAGGACGGCCAGCGTGACGATGACGAGGACGGCGACGCAGACGACGAGGAACACCCACCACAGCCGCGTGATGTGTCCCGACTGCGGTCCGGCGGGGTCGAGCGCGGCCATCGGCCCCGCGCATCCGGCGAGGAGGACGACGACGCCGACGACACCGCGACACATCGTCCGCACCGTCCTGCGCATCGTCCTCGGTGTCATCGTTGCGGTGGCGACGGGGTCGCACGCGACGTCGACTGCGGCGACGGACGAACGGACATCGTGTCCGACCGACCGGGGCGGACGTCGAGCCGGGTGAGTGCGCTCAGCGACCGGACGTACGCGACGAGCTCCCACATCTGCTGCGCGTTGAGACGCGAACCGAACGCGGGCATGCCGTTCGGCCGTCCGTTCGCGATGCTGGTGAAGATGGCGTCGGGGTCACTGCCGTAGATCCACGTGTCGTCCATCAGGGCTGGACCGATCGCTCCACCGCCCATGGCGTGGCAGCCCTGGCAGTTGAACCAGACGTAGAGACGCTGGCCCTCGGAGATCGCCCACGCGTTGTCCTCGTACGGGCTGCGTCCCCCTGCCGTCGCCGGCGTGGCGGGTGGGCGCGGCGGGCTGGCCGACGGAGCCACCTCCCCGAAGCGCCGCTCCTCGCGATAGCACCCGCCGAGTGCCAGCCCGACGACGAGCAACACGGCGACCGCGCGGCTCATCGGCTGTCCCGACTCACGCGCGGAACGCCGAACCGGTCGAGGATCGCGTCGATGTCGCCGCGATGGCGCGCGAGGGCGGCGTCCAGGGCGTCGCGGAGCGTCGCGTCGTCGCGGCGCACGCCCATGGCGACGTCGAACGTGAACGTCAGCGGTGGCTCGGCTGGCGGCGCGAGCGGCTCGACGGCGAGGGGCACGCTGGCGCGGCGCGCGAAGAAGCCGGCCAGCGGTCCCCATACGAGCGCGACGTCAACCTCGCGCGCCTCCACGGCGTGCACGATGGCGGCGGCGGGGTCGGCCGCCCCGTAGTCGCCGTACACGGGGAAGCCGCGGACGTTGGCCACGATGCCGCGCGCCGTGAGCGCGTGCGCGGGCGGCGTGTTCACGCCGTCGGCGCCCACGAGCTGCACGCCGATGCGCAGACGTCGCAGCGCCGGGTCGTCCAGCGAGTGCACGCGCGGTGTGTCGGCCGCGCGCTGGACGAAGACGTACGTCGACCGGTAGTACGGGTGCGTGTTCAGGGTGAGCTCGAAGCCGGCGGGGACGCCCGTCAGCACGTCGCAGGCGCCCGCGCGCAGCGTGTTGCGGACGAAGCCGCGGCGCTGGGCCCACCACGTGTACTCGACGGTCCGGCCGAGGTCGCGCGCGAGGAGCTCCACGATGACGTTCTCGAATCCCTCGCGCCGCTCGTTGGAGTACGGGAGCCCGTTGGGATCCGCGCACACGCGCAACGCCGAGCGCGCGTCCGCCCACGCGAGCGGTACCGCAAGCAGCACGGCAGCCACGACCGCCGTCAGCCGCCAGGTGTCACGGCAGCGTGAAGACGTAGAGCTCGCCCCCCTTCTTCGTCGCCTCCTTCAGGTCGCGCATGGCGTGCACGAAGCCCAGCGCGGAGGAGCCGTCCCGCGGATCGAGGTCGGCGGAGACGACCGCCCCGGCCCAGCCGCCGACCCCGGCCAGGACCGCGACGTACTGCTTGCCGTCGGGACCGCGATAGGTCACGGGCTGCCCGATGATTCCCGACGACGTCTTGAACTGCCAGAGCGGCGCCCCGCTTCGCGCGTCGACGGCCTTGAACCAGCCGTCCATCGTCCCGTAGAACACGACGTCGCCCGCCGTCACCAGCGTGCCGCTCCACACGGGAAAGTGCTCCTTGATGCCCCACGCCGGGCGGGCGCCCACGGGATCCCACGCCGTGAGCTCGCCGCGATGGCCGCCGGGACCGGCGTACATCTTCACCGTCATGCCGACGTACGGCGTCCCCGCGATGTAGTTCGCCTGGCTTCCCTCGACCTCCATGCAGAGGTTCTGGTGCGGCACGTACAGCAGCCGCGTGCGCGGTGACCACGACGACGGCTGCCAGTCCTTGGCGCCCGGCGAGGCCGGGCAGATGTCGCGCACCACCCGGCCGATCTTCGGCGACTTGGCGTCGACGCCCTTGAGGACTCCCGTCTTGACGTCCACGCCCGAGCTCGAGGTGATGTACGCGAACGGCGTGGCGGAGATCACCTCGCCGGTGGCGCGGTCGAGCACGTACATGTAGCCGTTGCGGTCGGGATGGACGAGCGTCTTGCGCGTCGTGCCGCCCATGGGCAGGTCGAGGAGAACGTTCTCGTTCACACCGTCGTAGTCGTGCAGGTCGTGGGGCGACATCTGATAGAACCAGCGCGCCTGCCCGGTATCGGGATTGCGCGCGAAGATGCCCGCCGTCCACTTGTTGTCGCCCGGCCGCTGCTCGGGATTCCACGGCCCGGGATTCGAGGTGCCGTAGTAGATGAGGTTCAGCTCCGGGTCGTAGGAGATCCAGCCCCACACCGTCCCGCCGCCGATCTTCCAGGCCTCGGGCGGCCACGTGCTCACGCCGAGATCCTTCCCCCGGTCCTTGTCATAGAACGGCCGGAAGTCGGGACCGATGAGCACGTCGGCGTCGGGCCCCGTGCTGTAGGCGCGCCACGCGATGCGGCCCGTCGCCGCATCCAGCGCGGTGAGCCAGCCGCGCACGCCGAGCTCGCCCCCGCTGTTGCCGACCAGCACCTTGCCGCGCACGACGAGCGGCGCCATGGTCATCGTCTCGCCGCGGTTGACCTCGCCCAGCTTCGTCTTCCACAGCTCGGCGCCGGTCCGCGCATCGACGGCCACGGTATGAGCGTCGAGCGTTGTGTAGAAAATTCGTCCGTCCGCGTATGCCGCGCCGCGATTGACAACGTCGCAGCAGGCCACCCCCTGGGCGGCCGGCGCGGGGTTCGGCGTGTAGCGCCACTTCACATGTGCGCCGGGCTGCCGCAGATCGAATGCGTACAGCGTGTTGGGATAGGGGGTGACGACGTAGAGCGTGTCCTCGACGATCAGCGGGGCGGCCTCGTGACCGCGGAGCATCCCGGTCGAGAACGACCACGCCGGCTTGAGTTGCGCCACGTTGCCGGCGTTGATGTCGGCGAGTCCGCTGAAGCGCGTGCTCGCGTAGTCGCGGGCCGGCATGACCCAGTGTCGATCGTCGTGCTGGAGCGACTGCGGATCGCCGGCGGGATCGGCGGACGAGGTGAGGACGGCGATCGCCAGAACACCGGCCACCGCTGCTGCCGTTCCCCACGTTGGCGTTCGCACGTCCCCGGAGGCGCCGCAAGAGGCACGCCAACTACGGACGTCACGGACTGCCGGGCCCCGTCGGCCCGGGCAACACAGGCTTTACAC
>JBKPPN010000022.1:0-5379 GCA_046733575.1 Candidatus Methylomirabilota bacterium
GTGGAGAACGCCGCGCGCAAGGCGGAGGAGGAGGCGCGCCAGGCGGGCAAGGCGCTGCGTGACTTCCACAACATCATGGAGACGATCCCCGACGTCATCTGCATCCTCGACCTGCTGGGTCGCCTCGACCTCTGGAATCACAACCTGCAGCGGGCCACCGGCCTCGCGGAGAGCGCGCTCACCCGCCGGCCGATGCGCGAGCTGTTCGCGGAGGACGATCGCGCCGCCATCGACGCCGCCGTCCACGAGGGCGTGCGCAAGGGGCGCTTCGAGGTCGAAGGGCGCCTCCTCGGTCCCGACGGCCAGGCGCGTCCGTATCACTGGACGGGCGCCGTGCTGGAGGACGTGCGCGGCGGTCTCATCGGGGTGACGGTGTCGGGCCGCGACATCGCCGAGCGCAAGGCGCTGGAGCAGCAGCTCGTTCACCAGGCCTTCCACGATCCGCTCACCGCGCTGCCGAACCGGGCGCTCTTCATGAACCGCATCTCGCACGCGCTGGCTCGCACGACGCGCGCGACGCATGCCGTCGCCGTGCTCTTCCTCGATCTCGACCGCTTCAAGGTGATCAACGACAGCCTGGGTCACCACGCCGGCGACCGCCTGCTCGCGGAGGTGAGCGGACGTCTGCGCGAGTGCGTGCGCCCGGGCGACACGGTCGCGCGTCTCGGCGGCGACGAGTTCGCCGTGCTGCTGGAGGACATCGAGGGCGTGGGCGAGGCGACCCAGGTGGCGGAGCGGATCGCCGTCGCGCTCGAGGCGGCCTTCATGTGCGAGGGCCGCGAGGTCTTCGTCACGACGAGCGTCGGCATCGCGTTCAGCCACGCCGGCCTGACCAGTCCCGAGGAGCTGCTGCGCGACGCCGACATCGCCATGTACCACGCGAAGAGCAAGGGCAAGGCGCGCTACGAGATCTTCGACGACCGCGCGCAGGCCTCCGCCATCGACCGGCTCGACCTCGAGATCGACCTCCGCGCGGCCATGACCCGGCAGGAATTCCGGCTGCACTACCAGCCCGTCGTCGACCTCAACACCGGCCGCATCGTCGAGATCGAGGCGCTCATCCGCTGGGAGCATCGCGATCGCGGCCTGCTTCCCCCCTCGGCGTTCATCACGCTGAGCGAGGAGACGGGGCTCATCGTGCCCATCGGGATGTGGGTGCTGGAAGAAGCGTGCCGGCAGGTCAACGCGTGGCAGTCCGCGTACGAGACGAATCCGCCTCTCGTGCTGAGCGTGAACCTGTCCGCGAAGCAGTTCCAGCAGCCCAGTCTGGTCACCGACATCGCGTGGCTGCTGCAGCAGACCGGCCTCCGTCCCGACTGTCTGAAGCTCGAGATCACCGAGAGCGTCGTCATGCACGACGCGCCCGCCACCCTGGCGCGGCTCTACGCCCTCAAGGACCTCGGCGTGCAGCTCGCCATCGACGACTTCGGCACGGGCTACTCGTCGCTCAGCTACCTGAAGCGCTTCCCCATCGACGTGCTGAAGATCGACCAGGGGTTCGTGCGCGGGCTGGGCGGCGACGCCGACGACACCGCCATCGTGCGCGCCATCATCACGGTGGCCAAGAACCTGAACCTGAGCGTGACCGCCGAGGGGATCGAGACGGAAGCGCAGGTCGCGCTCCTGCGCGAGCTCGGCTGCGACCGCGGTCAGGGCTACTACTTCGCGCGTCCCCTGGCCGCCGATCCGCTCGCCACGCTCTTCGCGCACGCCGCCAACGGCAGTAACCCGCTCCACGCGCTCGCGCGCATCGAGAAGCCGTCCGGCAACGGCGCCGCGCACGGCGGGCGCGACGCCGGTCAGCCGCCGAAGGCCCCCCGGGTCGCGCCGGCGACCCACCCCCGTCCCCGTTTTCGCGCCTGACGACCTGATCGCGTCTCTGGCCGTCCGCCGCGCGTGACGATCGGGCGGGCGGCTCAGGCATCAGTGGCGATCACCATCCACGGTGCGCGCCGCGTCCACCCTCGCTCCGTCGCCAGTGACCAGGCGGAATCTTGTAGTAGCGCCCGGGAACAGCCATCAGGGACCCCGGTACGCGCGCGTACGCGACGTGGTGCCACGGCCCGTCGTAGTAGGCGGCGCTGAACCAGGCGTCGCGATAGCGACGATAGTAGCGGCCGCCGTAGAAGAAGAGGTCGACGGGCACGGCGGGCGCGTAGTAGACCGGCGAGCCCGGCACCACGACGAGTCGCGGCGGCACGGGCGCCACGATCGGGGGCGGGACGGCGATCGCGACGGGCGGTGGGACCGGTACCGCAACGGGCGGCGGCGGCACCGCGACGGGCGGCGGCAACGGCAGGCCGACATTGATGTCGACGTTGACGCCGGCGTGCGAGGGCCCGGCAGCGGCCGCGACCGCGCCGACGACCAGGCTGGCAACAATCAGTGCGCGCCTCATGTCCGAACCTCCGGTGTGACGGCGATGTGACTCGTCTCGTCAGACGCGAGTGGGGGTGGAAATATTTCGTCGCGCGCGGCGGACACGACGAAGCAGCGCGCCGTCGGGCCGGTGCGCCGCGGGCCTCGTGATACGCTCGCCGCCACACCATCGCGGAGGTCCGGGACGTGAGATTCGGCGTGCTGCAGTTCTTCTCGTGGTCGCGGCGCATCCCGCTCACCGAGGTCTATGCACGCGCCTTCTCCCGCATCGACGTGATGGAGCAGAGCGGCTACGACTGCGTGTGGCTCGCCGAGCACCACTTCAGCACCTACAGCGTCTGTCCCTCCATCAACGTGATGGCCACCCACGTGGCGGCACGCACGCGGCGGCTGCGCATCGGCCTGGCCGTCTCGCTCGCGGCCTTCTACAATCCGCTGCGCCTCGCCGAGGAAGTGGCGCTCGTCGACGTGCTGTCGGGCGGGCGGGTGAACTGGGGCGCGGGACGCGGCTTCGACCGCAAGGAGTTCACCGCCTTCAACGTGCCGGTGGCCGAGAGCGCGGATCGGTTCCGGGAGTGCGTCGAGATCGTGCTCGCCGCCTGGCGTCAGGAGCGCCTGACGTACCGCGGCGCGTTCTGGGATTACGACGCGGTCGAGGTCCTGCCGAAGCCGCTCCAGACGCCGCATCCGCCCGTCTGGCTCGCCGCCACGTCAGCCGAGGCGATCCGTCGGGCCGCCGAGGGCGGGTACGACGTCCTGCAGGACCCGCACTCCAGCAATGCCGAGATCGGCACCAAGCGCGCGCTCTACTTCGACACGCTGCGGAAGCACGGCTTCCCCACCGAGGGCCGCGTGATCCCCACTGCCCGACTGCTCGCCGTCGCGCCCACCGACGACGAGGCCGAGGCCATCGCCCGTCGCGGCGCCGAGTGGACCGTCGCGTCGTACGCCAACGACGTCACCCGCGCCACGCCCGCCCCCTATCGCACCGAAGGCGTCGACCCCATCGAACGCTACATGCGGGACGTCATCATCCACGGCTCGCCCGAGCGCGTGGTCGACCAGCTGACGGAGCTTCGCGACACCATCGGCCTCGATTACTTGATGTGCGCGCCCCTCAGCCACGAGACGTTCATGCTGTTCACGGAGAGGGTGCTGCCGAAGCTCGGCTGATCCGGTGGGCCACTCACGGACCGGGGGAGATGCCTGCCTGCTCGACGGCGAAAAGCTGGATCTGTCCTGGGACGCCTTTCAAGGTGCGGAGACCGCGGTCATCGAACTTCAGGCCTGAGCCGGCGACGAGATCCTTGACTGTATTCGACACCAGGACCTCGCCCCCCTTGGCCAGGGCAGCGATGCGGGCTCCGATGTGGACGGCAATCCCCGTGAGCTTGGGGCCGCTCACCTCGCACTCGCCTGTATGCAGTCCCGCACGCACCTCGAGTCCCAGTCGCCGTACGCCGTCCACGATGGCACATGCCGCTCGGACGCCCCGGGCCGGACCGTCGAAGGCCGCCAGGAACCCATCGCCTGCCGTGTCGATCTCCCGGCCGCGGTAATAGTCCAGCCGCTCGCGAACCAGCGCGTGGTGCGCGTCGATGAGATCCCGCCAGCGCCGGTCGCCCAGCTCGACCATCTTCCGCGTCGATTGCTCGATGTCCGTGAACAACACCGTGGCCAGCACACGGTCCGGCTCGGTTCCGCGTCGAACGCCCGTGAGGAACTCTTCGACCTCGTCGAGGATCGCGTCGGAATTGCCGACGAAAGGAATGTGATCCACGCCAGGGAGCTCCACGTATTTCGCGCCCGGAATTCGAGCCGCCATGTAGCGGCTGTGCTCGACGGACACGTTTCGGTCGCCTGCGTTGTGGATGATGAGCGTGGGTACCCGGATCGCCGGCAACACGTGGCGGCAGTCGACGTCCGCGATCATGCTCCAGATCGCCCGGCCCGCCCCGGGACTGGCCGACTGGCGAACGAAGCGCGCCCACCAGGCGCGAAAGCTCGGGTCATCGACAACGCTGGGAGCACGCTCGGCGAGCCCCACCGTCCCACCCCAGTCACGCACCACGGCGTCGAGAAAGGTCTCCCACGTGTCCACCGGTGTGCCCCACGGGTAATCGGGCGCCCACATTCGCCGGGCATAGCTCCCGCCCATGATCAGCGCCGTCGTGCGCTCGGGGTACGTCGCCGCGAACAACGCGCACATCGGGCCGCCCTCGGAGTACCCGAACAGCGCGGCTCGCTCCGACGAGGCGGCGTCCATCACGGCGCGGACGTCGTCCATGCGCGTTTCGAGAGTCGGCACGTCGGCGACTCGATCGGAGAGCCCGGTCCCGCGCTTGTCGAAGAGGATCAGGCGGGAGAACGAGGCGAGCCGCTCGAAGAATCGAGCCACCCGCGGCTCTTCCCAGAAGAGGTCGATATTCGAGATCCAGCCCGGCACGACCACGAGGTCGCGTGGCCCATCACCGGCGACCTGGTAGGCGATGTTGACATCGCCGCTCCGGGCGTAGCGGGTCTCGGGCGTCACGGCCGAAGCTTACCCCCGATCGCGAGCGACCCCTTTTCTCGTCGTCGACTGCACCGGCGTCAGCGGCTGATCCCGGCCAGTGCCTCCAGCACGGTGATGACGGCGGTCAGGTCCTCATCGCCGTGCCCTGCCGACGACGCCGCCGTGGTGAGCTGCTGCGCCACGCTCGTCAGCGGCAACGGCACCCCGAGGCGCTCGCCCTCGGCCAGCATCAACCGGAAGTCTTTCAGGAACAGATCGAGCCGGATGTGCGGCTCGAACGTGTGGTTGACCATCTGCACGCCACGCGAGTCCATCATGCGTGATCCCACGGGCGCCTGGCGAAGGGCGCCGAGCAGCACGCCGGGCGCGACGCCCGCCTTGGCGCCGAGGACGAGCGCCTCGGCGAGCGCGATGACGTTGATGCCGCCCACGAGGTTGGCGGCGAGCTTGGTGACGGACGCCGCCCCCACGGCACCGACGTGGAC
>JBKPPN010000023.1:0-5131 GCA_046733575.1 Candidatus Methylomirabilota bacterium
CTCCACAAGCTCATCGATGTCATCAAGGTCAACGACCTCACCGACGATAGCCACGTCGAGCGCGAGCTGATCCTCGTGCGCGTGAACGCGGAGCCGCAGCACCGCGCGGAGGTGCTGCGCGTGGGCGACCTCTTCCGCGCCCACGTCGTCGACGTCACGCCGACCTCGTTCGTGCTGGAAGCGACGGGCGACGCGGGCAAGATCGAGGCGCTCCTCGAGCTCTTCCGTCCGATGGGCATTCAAGAAGTCGTCCGGACGGGCAAGGTCGCCATCGCGCGCGGTCCGAAGACGCGAGCGCGGAAGACGGAGCCGCCGCGGAAGGCGCGCGTGTCGGACGACCCTCGCGTGGTCGGATTCGCGGATTGACCACATGACCACATGGGGAGCCTCGACGGGCCCCAAACCCCCCTGGGCGGCTCGGAGACGGCGTGGCTGAGCCGCGCCGGCCCTCGGGGAAACGAAAGGACGAAGATGCCGGCAAAGATCTATTACGACCAGGATGCGGATCTCGGGCTGCTGAAGGGGAAGAAGATCGGGATCGTCGGGTATGGCAGCCAGGGCCATGCGCACGCGCTGAACCTGAAGGACAGCGGACAGGACGTGTCGGTGGGCCTCTACAAGGGCTCCAAGAGCTGGGCCAAGGCGGAGAAGGACGGCCTGCGGGTGAGCACGGTGAACGAGGTCGCCGCCGCGTCGGACGTCATCATGATCCTGTTGCCCGACCAGACGCAGCGCCAGGTGTTCGAGGCCGAGATCAAGGGCGGGCTCGCCAAGGGCAAGATGCTGATGTTCGCCCACGGGTTCAACATCCACTTCAACCAGGTCGTGCCCCCGCCGGATGTCGACGTCACGATGATCGCGCCCAAGGCGCCCGGCCACGTCATGCGTGACCTCTTCACCCAGGGCCCGGGCGTGCCGGGTCTGCTCGCGGTCTACCAGGACGTGACGGGCAAGGCCAAGGACATGGCGCTCGCGTACGGCAAGGGCGTCGGCTGCACGCGGGCCGGCGTGATCGAGACCACGTTCCAGGAAGAGACGGAGACCGATCTCTTCGGTGAGCAGGTCGCGCTGTGCGGCGGCATCTCGCATCTCATCAAGGCCGCCTTCGAGACGCTCGTGCAGGCGGGCTACCAGCCCGAGGTCGCGTACTTCGAGTGCATGCACGAGATGAAGCTGATCGTCGACCTCTTCTACCAGGGCGGCCTCGCCTACATGCGCTACTCCGTCTCCGACACCGCCGAGTACGGCGACTACACCCGCGGTCCCCGCGTCGTCGACGACCGCACCAAGGCGGAGATGAAGAAGATTCTCGGCGAGATCCAGTCCGGACAGTTCGCGCGGGAGTGGGTGCTCGAGAACCAGGCGCATCGCGCGGGCTTCCTCGCCACGCGACGTCGCGAGGCCGACCACCAGATCGAGGAAGTCGGCAAGCGGCTGCGCGCCATGATGTCCTGGATCAAGCCGCCGCGGATGTGACGATGGCGGCGAAGTCGAGACTGCCCATCGCGTCCGAGGGCTGGCCCTTCGTCGTGATCCCGGCCGCCATCGCGGCCGGGCTCGCGCTGACGGGACGCCGGCGTCTGGCCCTCCCCTTCGCGGGCGCGGCCCTCGCGTCGCTCGGCTTCTTCCGTGACCCCGAGCGCAACGTCCCGTGGGCGCCCGGCGCCGTGCTGTCCCCCGCCGACGGTCGCGTGACCTCGGTCGACGAGGCCATCGACGACTTCGTCGGCCCCGCCGTGCGCGTATCGATCTTCCTGTCGCCGCTCGACGTCCACGTCAACCGCGCGCCGGTGAGCGGGCACGTGGTGACCACGCGCTACCGTCCCGGCAAGTTCGTTCCCGCCTACAAGGCGGACGCAGGCGAGGTGAACGAGTGCATGACGCTCCACATCCAGGGTGAGCGCGCGCGGGTCACCGTCATGCAGATCGCGGGCGTGGTGGCGCGGCGCATCGTGTGCCGCGTGGCGGAGGGCGACAAGCTCGAGGCAGGCGAGCGGTTCGGGATGATCCGCTTCGGCTCCCGCACCGACTGCTACATGCCGCACGGCACGCTCGTCCGGGTGCAGAGCGGCGAGAAGGTGGTGGGCGGCGTCACCGTCATCGGGGAGCTTCCGTGAGACGACACGGCAAGGGGCGGGGACGGCGCCGGTGGAACGAGCTGCGCGAGCGACGCGGCCAGGGCGTGTTCCTGTTTCCCGCCCTCCTCACCATCGGCAACCTGTTCTGCGGGTTCTACTCGCTCATCCTCACGCTCGATCAGCGCTACGCCGAGGCCGCCTACGCCATCTTCGTGGCCATGATCATGGACATGCTGGACGGGCGGGTGGCGCGGCTCATCAAGGCCACGAGCCAGTTCGGCGTGGAGTTCGACTCGCTGGCCGACGTCGTCTCGTTCTGCGTGGCGCCCGCGTTCCTGCTCTACACGTTCGCCCTCGCCGACATGCCTCGCGCGGCGTGGTTCGGCACCGCGCTGTTCCTCATCTGCGGCGCGCTCCGCCTCGCCCGCTTCAACGTGCAGACGGGCACGGTCGACAAGCGCTTCTTCGTCGGGCTGCCCACGCCGGCCGGCGCGGGCGTGCTGGCGTCGACCGTCATCCTGCTCAACGGTGCGGAGCTCTCCCGCTGGGAGCTGGTCGCGCTCGCCACGGGCAGCTACCTCGTCGCGCTCCTGATGGTGTCGACGTTCCGTTACTGGAGCTTCAAGGACATCGATGCGGCGCGACGGCGTCCCATGCAGACATTGCTGGTGGTCATCCTCGCCGTGATGGTCGTCGCCACCAACCACGAATGGTTCCTGTTCCTCGGCTTCGTCGGCTACGCGGTCTCGGGACCGCTCAGCTGGCTCGTCGCCGGGCGCACGGCTGCCGTGCCGGCGTCCGAGCTCTTGACCAAGGATTCGCATTAACCCGGAGGGGTCATCCATGGACCGCGTCATGATCTTCGACACCACGTTGCGCGATGGCGAGCAGGCGCCCGGATTCTCCATGAACACGATGGAGAAGCTGGAGATGGCCCGGCAGCTGGCGCGACTGAACGTGGACGTCATCGAGGCCGGCTTCCCCATCTCGTCCGAGGAAGACTTCGAGGCGACCCGCGAGGTCGCGCGTCAGGTCGGCACGCTGCCCGGCGCCCCGATCATCTGCGGGCTGTCACGCACCGGTCTGGGCGACATCGATCGCTGCTGGGAAGCGGTGAAGTACGCCACGCGGCCCCGCATCCACACCTTCGTGGCCACCTCCGACATCCACCTGAAGTACAAGCTTCGCAAGACGCGGGCCGAGATCCTGACCGCGTCGGTGGAAGCGGTGAAGCACGCGCGCGCCTACTGCGAGGACGTGGAGTTCTCGCCCGAGGACGCCTCCCGCTCCGACATCGGGTATCTCTGCGAGGTGCTCTCCGCCGTCATCGAGGCGGGCGCCCGCACCATCAACATCCCGGACACCGTTGGGTACGCGGTGCCGAAGGAGTGGGGCGAGCTCATCGCCACGCTGCGCGCCAGGGTGACGGGCAGCGAGAAGGTCGTCCTCTCCGTCCACTGCCACAACGACCTCGGCATGGCCGTCTCCAACGCCCTGGCCGGCGTCGTCAACGGCGCGCGTCAGGTCGAGTGCACCATCAACGGCATCGGCGAGCGCGCCGGCAACGCGTCCCTCGAAGAGCTCGTGATGGCGCTCCGCACGCGCAAGGACTTCTTCGGTCTCGACACCGCGGTCAAGACGGAGGAGATCTTCAAGACGTCGCGACTGCTCTCGCACATCACCGGCGTCCACGTGCAGCCCAACAAGGCCATCATCGGCGAGAACGCGTTCGCCCACGAGGCGGGCATCCACCAGGACGGCGTGCTCAAGGAGAAGCTCACCTACGAGATCATGAAGCCCGAGGACATCGGGCGGCCGTCCAACAAGCTCGTGCTCGGCAAGCACTCGGGCCGCCACGCCCTCGCCGTGCGCCTGAAGGACCTCGGCTTCGACCTCTCCGGCGGGGAGCTCGATCGGGCCTTCCGCGCGTTCAAGGACCTCGCCGATCGCAAGAAGGAGGTCTACGACGAGGACCTCATGGCCATCGTCACCGACGAGGCCACGCAGGCCGAGGCGACGTACGAGCTGGACTATCTCCACGTGCTCAGCGGCACCGGCATCATCCCGTCCGCCACGGTGAAGATTCGCAAGGACGGGCAGCCCTTCCAGGAGTCGGGCATCGGCGACGGTCCCGTCGACGCCGTGCTGGCCGCCATCGACGCGATCACGGGATTCAAGGGACGGCTGCAGGACTATGCGGTCCGCGCGGCCACGTCGGGCAAGGACGCCATCGGCGAGGTCGCCGTCAAGGTCGAGTTCGACGGCCGCATCGTGTCGGGCAAGGGATCGTCCACGGACGTCATCGAGGCGACGGCGCGCGCGTACGTCAGCGCGCTCAACCGCTACGTCGGCCCGCGCGCGGCGGCGCGCGCGAAGGAAGTCGGGCCGTAGCCGTGGCGAGCTTCAACATCGCGGTCCTGGGCGGAGACGGCATCGGGCCCGAGGTGACGCGGGAGGCGATGCGCGTGCTCCGGGCCGTCGCCAAGGGCTCGGGCACGCACCTGGAGTTCGAGGAGGCGCTCTGCGGCGGCTGCGCCATCGACGTCACCGGTCAGCCGCTGCCCGACGCGTCCCTCGCGCTGTGCCAGAAGTCGAACGCGATCCTCTTCGGCTCGGTGGGCGGACCGAAGTGGGACGCGCTCCCGCAGGAGCAGCGCGCCGAGCGCGGTCTGCTGCGGCTGCGGAAGGAGCTCGACCTCTACGCGAACCTGCGGCCCGCGAAGTGCTTTCCGATGCTGGTGGATGCGTCGCCGTTGAAGCCGTCGGTCGTCGAGGGCACCGATCTCATGGTGATCCGCGAGCTGACGGGCGGGCTCTACTTCGGCGAGCCGCGCGGCCGCGAGAAGACGGCGGACGGCGGCGAGCGCGGCGTCAACACCATGGTGTACACGACGCGCGAGATCGAGCGCGTGGCGCGCGTCGGCTTCGATGTCGCGCGCAAGCGTCGCAAGAAGCTCACGTCGGTCGACAAGGCCAACGTGCTCACGGTCTCGCAGCTCTGGCGGGAGGTCGTCACGCGAGTGGCGACGGAGTTCCCCGACGTCACGCTGGAC
>JBKPPN010000024.1:0-5201 GCA_046733575.1 Candidatus Methylomirabilota bacterium
GACGCGACGGCGCCGTCGACGTCGGCGCGCGCCTGGCTCACCTTGGCCTCGAACACCTCGGAATCGATCCGCGCGATGACCTGGTTCTTGATGACCGGCGAGTTGAAGTCGACCAGCAGCTGCGCGATCTGCCCCGAGACCTGGCTGCCGACCTGGACCGTGATGACGGCGTTGAGATTGCCGGTGGCGGAAACCGCGGACGTGATCGGGCCGCGCTCCACCCGCGTGAGGCGGTACTTCGGGGCGTTGCCGCGACTCTGTGCGTAGAGGTACCCCCAGATGCCGACGCCGGCGACCGTGGCGACCACGGCGACAGAGAGGAGGCGCTTCATCATCGGCTTTAGACGTCCTCGCACGCGCGTTTATTGTAGCGAGGCGCGGGCGCCAGGCTACCGCGTGCGATCAGTGACACGGGCGGTCGACGCGCCCCGACGCCCGCCAGCCCGGAGACGCCACGGCGCAGCCGCGCCGGCCCTCCGGCTCACCCGGACGAACTTCTACCGCCGTCCGAGAGCCCGATCGAGGCGCGCCTGGGCGATGCGGAAGTCGGCGAGCGCCTGGGCCTCGGTGTTCTGTGATTGCGTCAAGGCGAGCTGCGCGTCGGTGACCTCGAGAATGGTGCCGACGCCGGCATCGAAACGTCCCTGGGCGAGGCGAAAGTTCTCGGTGGCCGAATCGACGGCGACCCTCGCGGCCAGGATGCGCTCGTCCGTCTCGACGAGGGACAGGTACGCCTGGGTGACTTCCTGCGCGATCGTCTGCTCCGACGATTTCACCCGCGCCCGCGCCGCGTCGAGGAGCGCCTGGGACTCCTTGTAGCGGGCGATCAGGTTGCCGCCGTCGAAGATCGTCCACGACAGCCCCACGCTGAACTCCCAGATCTCGTGAAACTGCGGGCGTGCGCCTCCGAGGAAGGCCCCCGCGGTCACGTTCGGCAGGAAGTTCCGCGCGCTCTGCCGCACGGTGAGGCCGGCGGCCTCGGCGCTCAGCTGCGCCTGCCGGTATTCCGGCCGCCGCGTCAGGGCCTCGCGTAGCAGTGACTCGCGGTCGACGGTGATGGGGACGTACGCCAGGTTGTCGACGACCTGCGTGGGATAGCTGGCGGCAATCCCCATGGCGGTGTTGAGTCCGACGCGCGCGACGCGCTCGGCGTTTCGCGCCTGGATGATGGCGACGCGGGCATTCGCGACGTCGACCTCGGCGCGCGCCACCACCGACCTCGGCTGGGTGCCGACCTCGTAGTTGCCCTGCGCCGAGCGCAGGTTCAGGTTCGCGCGGTCCAGCGCCTGTTCCTGCACCTTGATGAGGCGCTGCGCGAACAGGATGTTCGTGTACGCCTCCTTCACGGTGTCCACGAGCTGCTGGCGCTGCAGCTCGACGTTCTGAAACGTGATGTCGGCGTTCTTCCGCGCGACGTCGGCGGAAGCGGCCGACTTGCCGAAGTCGAAGATCGTCTGGGACAACGCGATGCGGGCCGAGGTCGTCGTCGTCCAGAAGGTCTGCACGCCTCCGGCGCCTTGCACGGCCGCCGCGCTGTTTCCCGTGACGTTCTGATCGCGCTGCGCATTCCAGGTCGACGTGATCTGCGGCAGCAGCGGCGAGAACGCCTGCGCCACGCGATAGCGCGACGCCTCGTAGTCGGCGAGCCGAGCCGCGATCTGTGGCTGGGCCTCCAGGGCGATGGCGACGGCCTCGTCGACGGTGATGGGCCGCTTCAGGACCTCGTCGATGGCGATGGTGGTGGGCTCGGACGGGGCCTTGGGCGGCAGCTGAAAGATGCGGGGCAGCGGGATCTGCGCGGCAGCTGGAGAGAACGTGACGACCCCGTGGAGCAGCGCCGTGCCGACCACCGCCCGAACGACTGCCAGTCTCATCCGGCTTCTCCTCGCCCGGCTGGGGCACGCAGGCTCGCACGCGACCGGCATCCTCGGACGACGAGCGGGGTGAGGATATTCACGCGACGCGGACGTAGCGAACTCACGCGGCGTATCGAGCGCCACTATACGGCGCTCGTCCGACGTTTGTCGAGCATCCGCGGGGGCCGCGCTCGCGTGGATAGCGCGTGGACGGGACGTTGATGAGCGGTGGACGCGTTGTGGACGATTTCTTTGTTGCACCCCCAGATGTCGGAGTGGTAGTGTGCGCGGCACACAACCTGTAGTCTTAATGATGGCTGCCCTGCCGCGGTTCCCGGGTGCCCCGGAGAGCCCGGCCCGGCCAAGGAGGTCCGCATGCTGTCAGAGACGCGCCCCGCGAAGGTTGGACAATGGACCGAGCCTGCTCTGCGCGTGCTCCGTGAGCGCTACCTCCTGCGGAAGGACGGGCAGGTGGTGGAGACGCCCGAGGAGATGTGCTGGCGGGTCGCGCGATCCATTGCCGCCGGCGAGGCGCGCTACGGACGGAGCGCGCCGGCGGTGCAGGAGATCGCCGAAGCCTTCTACGACATGATGGTGGACGGCTACTTCCTGCCGAACTCGCCGACGCTCATGAACGCCGGCAAGGGCAACGGCCTCCAGTACTCGGCGTGCTACGTGCTCCCGGTCGGGGACTCCATGGAGGAGATCTTCGACTCCGTCAAGGCGGCCGCCATCATCCACAAGTCGGGCGGCGGCACCGGGTTCGCCTTCTCGCGACTCCGCCCCAAGGACGATCTCGTCGCGTCGACGGGCGGACGTGCGTCGGGTCCCGTGTCGTTCCTCCGCGTCTTCAACGGGGCCACCGAGGCCGTGAAGCAGGGCGGCACGCGGCGCGGCGCGAACATGGGGATCCTCAAGGTCGACCATCCCGACATCCTCGAGTTCATCGAGTGCAAGATCGACGGCGGGATCACGAACTTCAACATCTCGGTGGCCGTCACCGACGCCTTCATGGCCGCGCTCGAGAACGGCGAGGACTACGACCTCGTCAATCCGCACACGGGTGTGGTGGTGAAGCGGCTGTCGGCGCGCGCGGTGTTCGAGCGCATGGTGCGCGCGGCATGGCGCACGGGCGACCCCGGCATGGTGTTCATCGACCGCATCAACGCCAGCCCGGCCAATCCCACCCCCGAGCTCGGGTTGATCGAGGCGACGAATCCCTGCGGCGAGCAGCCGCTCTTGCCCAACGAGGCATGCAATCTCGGCTCGCTCAACGTCTCGAAGTTCGTGCGGCGCACGGAGTCCGGCGACCCGACCGTCGACTGGGCGGAGATGGAGCGCGTCGTGCGGCTGTCGGTGCGCTTCCTCGACGACGTGATCGAGATGAACCCGTACCCGCTGCCGATCATCGACGAGACGGTCAAGGCCAACCGGAGGATCGGTCTCGGCATCATGGGATGGGCGGAGATGCTGTTCGAGCTCGGCATCCCGTACGACAGCGAGGAGGCCGTGGAGCTCGCCGATCGCCTCATGGCCTTCGTCAAGACGCAGTCGCACGATCAGTGCTCGCGGCTGGCCGACGAGCGCGGAACCTTCCCGAACTGGAAGACGTCGATCTATCGCGACGTGCGTCCGATGCGGAACTCGACCGTCACCACGATCGCGCCGACGGGGACGATCTCGATGATCGCGGGCTGCTCGTCCGGCGTGGAGCCGATCTTCGCTCTGGCCTTCGAGCACCGCGTGAAGCAGACGGAAGGCGAGCGCGTCCTCACGTTCGCCAACGAAGCGTTCGAGCGGCTCGCCCGCGCGCAGGGCTTCTACTCCGACGCGCTCAAGGACGAGATCGCCAAGCGCGGCTCGCTGCACGGCATCCCCGGCGTCCCGGAGAAGGCCGCGCGCGTGTTCAAGACCGCGCACGAGATCCCGTACGAGTGGCACGTGCGGCACCAGGCCGCCTTCCAGCGCCACACCGACAACGGCGTGTCGAAGACGATCAATCTGCCCAACGAGGCCACCGAGGCCGACGTCGCGCACGCGTATCGCCTCGCGTGGGAGCTGGGCTGTCTCGGCATCACGGTGTTCCGCGACGGCTGCAAGGGAGAGCAGGTACTCAACGTGGGCGTCAGCAAGAAGGAGAAGACGTCCGCGACGCTCTCCGTCGCTGCGACCATGACGATCAAGCCGCGCCCGCACAGCCTCACGGGCACCACGTACCGCATGGAGACGCCGATCGGGACGGCGTTCATCACGGTCAACCAGACATCCGACGGCGAGCCGTTCGAGGTGTTCGTCCAGGTCGGCAAGGGCGGCTCCGACACGATGGCGGTGGCCGAGGCGCTCGGACGGCTGATCTCGCTCACCCTCAGGATGCCGTCGCCGTGGTCGGCTCAGCGGCGACTCGAGGAAGTAATCAGCCAGCTCTCGAGAATCGGCGGCGCACAGCCCATGGGCTTCGGGCCGGGAAAGATCCTCTCGCTGCCCGACGCGCTCGCGCGGACGCTGGCCGAGCACATCGGCCAGGTGAGAGCCGCCGAGTCGCCCGCCGTCCCGGCTGCCGCCGACCGGAAGAAGATCGGCGACCTCTGCAAGGAGTGCGGCCAGGCCACGTTCATCTACGAAGAGGGTTGCAAGAAGTGTCTCTCCTGCGGCTTCAACGAGTGCTAGAGACCAGTCGGCACGGGGGGCCTCGCGCCCCCCGCGTGGAATAACGGCATGAGCTTCTCCGGCGGGAATTACGACGAGATCGCGCGCTGGCTGTGGAACTTCCTCACCTCGCACGCCAAGCGCGAGAACCCGCACATCGAGGTCACCCTCGACCACGGCGGCGACCGCGACGGGACGAGCTACGCGGCCACGCTGACCCTGCGCGGCCGCGCGACGCCGCCGATGGAGTTCACCTTCCGCGAGGTCGCCGACAACCGCGGAAGCCTCGACTGGTGCCGCGCGCTCGCCGAGCGCACGCGGACACTCGCCCGCCACGAACTCGTGAGGCACGGACTCGCCGACGTCCGTCCGTAGTCGCGTCCCGCCGTGGATTCAGCCGGGGGACCTGAACGGGTTCCTCGGCCTCGCGCTCGACAACGTCACGGTCCTGGTGATCCTGTCCGGCCTCCTCATCGGAGGCTTCGGTTTCCCACCCGACCTCGTCCTGCATCGGATGCTTCCGGGCACCGCGCTGGGCGTCTTCGTCGGCGACATGACCTACACCTGGCTCGCGATCCGGCTCAGCCGCGCGACCGGTCGTCACGACGTCACCGCGATGCCATTCGGTGTCGACACGCCCACGCTGTTCATGATGGTGTTCGGAGTGCTCGGGCCCGTGAAGGTCGCCACGGGCGACCC
>JBKPPN010000025.1:0-3599 GCA_046733575.1 Candidatus Methylomirabilota bacterium
GTCGTGGTGCGGTTCGTGCCCGAGGGCATGGTGGGCATCGTGGAGCGCCTGCGGGGCCGTCGCGCCGCGCGCGCGGTGGCGTGAGCACGCCTCGGTGCTGACGCTGGAGCACGTCACCAAGCGCTTCGGCGGTCTCACCGCCGTGAAGGACGTCAGCTTCGAGGTGAAGCAGGGCGACCTCCTCGGCATCATCGGCCCCAACGGCGCGGGCAAGACCACGCTCTTCAACGTCATCGCGGGCTACTACGCGCCGAGCGAGGGACGCGTCGTCTTCGAGGGCAAGGACCTGCGGGGCCTCGCGCCCCACGAGGTCTCACGCCTGGGCCTCACGCGGACGTTTCAGCTCGTGAAGCCGTTCGGCAACCTCTCCGTCCTGGACAACGTCACGATCGGGGCGCTCACGCGCGAGTCGAGCGTGGCCGCCGCGCGCGCCGCCGCGGAGCGCGTCATCGCCACCTGCCACCTGGAGTCGCACGCCAGCGCGCGCGCGCGCGCGCTGCCCATCGGTCTGCGCAAGCGCCTCGAGGTGGCGCGCGCGCTCGCCACGCGGCCGCGGCTCCTGCTCCTCGACGAGGTGATGTCGGGCATCAATCCCGCGGAGCTCGCCGTGATCATGGACCTCGTGCGGCGCCTGCACGCGGACGGGCTCACCGTGATCGTGATCGAGCACATCATGGCCGCGATGATGCGGCTGGCCCAGCGCATCGTGGTCCTGCACCACGGCGAGCGGATCGCGGAGGGCACGCCGGCCGAGGTCGCGGCCGACCGCCGCGTCGTCGACGCCTACCTGGGCGAGGAGTTCGTGCTTGCTGAAGCTTGAGGGCGTCGAGGCGTTCTACGACGATCTCCAGGCGCTCTTCGACGTCTCGCTCGAGGTCCGCGACAAGGAGATCGTCGCCCTCGTGGGCGCCAACGCCGCGGGCAAGTCGACCACGCTGCGCGTGATCTCGGGTCTGCTCGCACCGCGTCGCGGCCGCGCCCTCCTCGACGGCGCCGACCTGGGCGCGATCTCCGCCCACGATCGTGTCGACCGCGGCATCGTGCAGGTGCCGGAGGGCCGCCATCTCTTCCCGTTCATGAGCGTGCTCGACAACCTCCTGCTCGGCGCGCACGTCGCGCACGCGCGGCCGGGACGCGACGAGACCCTGCGCTACGTGTACTCCCTCTTTCCCGTGCTGAAGGAGCGGGCGACGCAGCTCGCGGGATCGCTCTCGGGCGGCGAGCAGCAGATGTGCGCCATCGGACGCGCCCTCATGGCCAAGCCGCGCCTGCTCATGCTGGACGAGCCGACGCTCGGTCTGGCCCCCCTGCTCGTGCGGCAGATCTTCGACACCGTGCGGACGATCAACGCCGACGGGGTGACGGTCCTGCTCGTCGAGCAGAACGTCCGCCAGGCGCTCACCCTCGCCCATCGCGCGTGCGTGCTGGAGAGCGGGCGCCTCGTCCTCGATGGTCCCGCCCGCGAGCTCCTCGGCGACGACCGCCTGAAGCGCGCCTACCTCGGGCTGTGAGCCGCCGTCCGCGCGCCGGCGGGAGAGCGCGCCGCGCGGGCGCGGTCTGCGCGGGCGTCGACGTCGGCGGCCGGCGCAAGGGATTCCACGTCGCCCTCGTCGACGACGGGCGCCAAGTCGTGGCCGGGCCGCGACAGGTCGCGACGCCGGACGACGTCGCGGCCTGGCTCGCCGAGCATCGTCCCGCCGTCGTCGCGGTGGACAGCCCGTGCTGTCTCGCGCCCGACGGGACGAAGTCGCGGCCCGACGAGCGTCGCTTCGCGCGCGAGGTGCTGAGTCTCCGCTACACGCCCGATCGCGCGGGGCTCGAGGCCCGTCCGGCGTACTACGAGTGGATCAGCCACGGCCTCGAGCTCTACGCCGCGCTCCGCGCTGTGGGCCTCACCGCGGTCGAGTGCTTTCCCACCGCGTGCTGGACGATCTGGAGCGGCCCGCGTGGCGACGACTCCCGCGCACGCTGGTCGGCGCGTGCGCTCGCCGCCCTGGCGCTGCGCGGGGTGCCGCCTCACCTCGGACAGGACGGCCGCGACGCGCTCGCCGCCGCGGTGACCGCCGTCGCGTATCATCGTGGCCGCGCGCGGCGCATCGGCGACATCGTGGTGCCTACGTCGAAGACGACACGTCCGGCATGAAGATCAATCGGGACCGTTTGCAGCGCTCCATCGAGGAGCTCGGCCGCATCGGCGAGACGCCGCGTGGCGGCCTGACGCGCGTCGCGCTCACCGACGAGGACAAGCGCGGCCGTGACTGGCTGGTGGCCCGCATGCGCGAGGCTGACCTCCGCGTCACCGTCGACCAGATGGGCAACATCTTCGGCGAGCGCGCCGGGGCGGCGGCGCTGCCGCCCGTCATGATGGGCTCGCACGCCGACAGCGTACCGACGGGCGGCAAGTACGACGGTCAGCTCGGCGTCCTCTGTGGCCTGGAGGTCATTCGCACACTCAACGACGCCCGCATCCGCACCCGTCATCCCGTCACGCTCGTGATCTTCACCAACGAGGAGGGCGCGCGCTTCCAGCCCGCGATGATCGCGAGCGGGGTGATGGCGGGCAAGATCGCGCTCGAGGATGCCTACAACGCGCGCGACCGCGACGGCGTCCGCCTCGTGGACGAGCTGGAGCGCATCGGCTATCTCGGGTCCGAGCCCTGCGTCCCGCGTCCGTTCCGCGCCTACCTGGAGCTGCACATCGAGCAGGGCCCGGTGCTGGAGGAAGAGCGGCTCTCCGTCGGCGTGGTGGAGGGCATCGTGGCCATCGCGTGGTCGCGGCTCGCCATCCACGGCGTGCAGGACCACGCCGGGCCCACGCCCATGCGCATCCGTCACGACGCGCTGGTGGCCGCGGCGGAGGTCGTCGGCGGCGTGCGCCGGATCGCGCGCGAGATCGGGGGCGATCTCGTCACCACGGTGGGCACGCTGACCGTCACCCCGAACATCGTCAACGCCATCCCCGGCGTCGTGACCCTGTCGATCGACATGCGGGATCCCGCCACCGCGACGCTCGAGCGGGCGCGCGGCATGCTGGACGCCGTCGTGAAGGAGGCGTGCGAGCGGGAGGGCGTGCGCTACGACCTGCAGCATTACTGGCAGGTGCCGTACACGCCGTTCGCGCCCGACGTCATCGCGGCGGTCGAGCGCGCGGCACGGGCTACGGGCGCACGCTACCGCCGCATGCGATCGGGCGCCGGACACGACGCGCAGTACATGGCGGCCATCGGTGCCGCCGGGATGATCTTCGTGCCCTCGCGCGACGGCCGCAGCCACTGCGAGGAGGAGTTCACCGCCATCGCCGACATCGAGGACGGCGCCAACATCCTGCTCCTCGCCGCCCTCGATCTGGCCGGGAGAGAAGAACGATGAGAGCGTGGCGCCTTCGATCCACGACGGAGCGCGTGCCACGTCCGGAGGACACGGTGACGCGCCTCGACGCGGGATCGCGAGCCCTTCGCGATCTCGTGGGCGTCGATGCCGGCCCGAGCAGGGCCCGCCCACGATGAGCGACCGCGCCCGCCTCGCGGCGACGACGTCTACCGGGCCGTGATCACGGCGGGCCTCCTCCGCACCACGATCACGGGCAGCCTCCCCAAGCC
>JBKPPN010000026.1:0-7002 GCA_046733575.1 Candidatus Methylomirabilota bacterium
CCGTCGCGCTGCCGATCAGCTTCGGTATGCACGGGTCGGATTGCCAGAGCATCCAGGCCGTGCTCGGCGTGCGCGAGGAGCCCAGTCCACCGCCGTGGCCGGGCCCGGAGGAAGTGGCCCGGGTCGCCGGACGGTGCCGGCTCGTGATCACGGGAAGCTATCACGCGGCCGTGTTCGCGCTGGCGCAGGGCACGCCGGTCGTCACCATCGCGGCCTCGCCGTACTACCGTCAGAAGTTTTTCGGTCTGGCGGACCTCTTCGGCGCCGGGTGCCAGGTCGTCCTCGTGGAGGGGCGGGACCTCAGAGGACGGCTGATGTCCTCGCTGGAGGCAGGCTGGAACAGCCAACCGCATGTGTCGGCCACGTTGCGGCAGGCGGCGCACGACCAGGTCGAGCACTCGCGCCTCGCCTACAACCGTCTGCGCGACGTCGCAGCAGCGTGAGACGCCTCGGAAGACTCAAACGGCTGATCTCGCGGCTTCGCGGACGGCATCGCTTCACCTGCCTCGATCAAGACCAGAAGTGAAACGACCGCGCCGCGCCCTCCGCGGTCCCGTGACGCCGTCACTCGTCCGCGAGCCGCTCGAGCGTGTCTCCATCGGTGCGGACCGCGCCATCGCCTGCATGGCTCACGGCGGCCGACCCTTCACTGACCTTCCCTGTCATACCGCCGTGGGAGGCTTTCCCGACGCGAGGGAGGTGTCGATGAGCGAACGCTCGACGCAGCGAGTCCGTCGTCCGAGGCAGAGCACGAGCCCGTTCCGGTTTCCCTGCGGTCACCTGGAACCAGGCAAGAGTGTCGAGCGCCGCCTCCGCCTCACGGAAAGAGCGGCCTGGATCCGCTGCCGCCAGTGCGCCGTCATCGCGCTCGTCGTCGCGGGCGGCCGGTGAGGCGCGACGCCGCGACGCCAGGGCCGGGTTGACCACGACATCCTGAGCGCTGTCGCTTGCCCCGGCGGCTTGACGGGGGCGCTGTCGCGATGGCCTCATGCCAGGCATGCCGTTGACGCGGACGCCGGTGACGGGAGATGCCTGACTTCGCCGACGCGCTGGTCCGTCATAGCCAGATCGTCATCTTCCTCTACGTGTTCGCGGAGCAGATCGGTGTCCCGCTGCCCGCCGTCCCGGCATTGCTCGCCATGGGAGCGTTCGCTGCCGCGGGCCGGTTGAACTTCGCTCTCGCCCTGGCGGCCAGTGTCGTGGCGTCCGTGCTCGCCGACGTCATCTGGTACATCGTGGGGCGCGTGCGCGGCGGCTCCGTGCTGCGGCTCCTGTGCAAGATCACGCTGGAGCCGGACTCGTGCGTCCGGCGCACCGAGGACCTGTTCCTCCGCTACGGTGTGCGCTCGCTGCTCATCGCCAAGTTCGTTCCGGGGCTCAGCACGGTCGCCCCGCCGCTGGCCGGCGTCGTCGGTGTCGGGGTGCCGCGGTTCGTCACGTACAGCGCGATCGCCGCGCTGCTGTGGGCCGGTGCGTGGGGAGGCCTCGGCTATGTCGCGGGCGACGCCTTCGAGCGCGTGGTCACCCGGAGCGGGCGCCTCGGCACGATGACCGTCTGGATCGTCGTGGCGGCGCTGGTCCTGTACGTCGTCGTCAAGTGGGTGCAGCGACGGCTGTTCCTGCGAACCCTGCGCGGCGCGCGGATCACCGGCGCCGAGCTCAAGCAGGCGCTGGACGCCGGCGCGCCGGTGGTGATCGCGGACCTGCGCTCCGCGCTCGACGTGACCGCGATGCCGTTCGTCATCCCGGGCGCGCTCCGCATCGATCCCGACGAGCTCGAGCAACGCCATCGCGACATTCCCCGCGATCGCGACGTCGTCCTCTATTGCTCCTGACCGAACGAGGCGACGAGCGCCCGGGTGGCGCTGGCACTGAAACGACGCGGGGTGACTCGGGTCCGACCCCTCGAGGGCGGCTTCCCGGAGTGGAAGCGTCGCGGCTTCCCCGTCGATCCGCTTCCGACGACGACCGGACGGGCGACGCCGACCGCCGACCTTCCCGTCTGACGCTCATGACGTCCAGCCCTCGCTGCCGATGAGCGGCACGAAGCTGACGTCTTCCAGCCGCTCGCGCTCGTAGCTCTCCGCAGCGGTGCGCACGACGCGCACGAGGCGCTGGGCGAGCACGCCGCCCACCGGCATCACGAGTCGACCGCCGATGGTCAGCTGCCGGAGGAGCGAGGGCGGCACCTCGGGACCGCCGGCGGTGACGACGATCGCGTCGTACGGGCTGTGCTCGCGCCATCCGACCGAGCCGTCGCCGTGCCGGACGTGGACGTTGCGGTAGCCGAGGTCGGCCAGGCGTTGTCGCGCCGACTCCACGAGGGAGGCGACCGTCTCGATCGTGTAGACCTCGCGCACCATCGTGGCGAGGACCGCCGCGGAGTATCCGGAGCCGGTGCCGACCTCGAGCACGCGATCGCCCGGCGCGAGTCGCGCGGCCTCCGCCATCGCCGCGACGATGTACGGCTGCGAGATGGTCTGGCGGACCCCGATCGGCAGCGGCCGGTCGGCGTAGGCTTGATGGCGGAGGTCGTCGGGGACGAAGGCCTCCCGCGGCACGCTCGCCATCGCGGCGACGGTGCGGTGATCGCGGATCCCGCGATCGATGATCTGGGTCTCGACCATGCGTCGCCGCGCCTCCGCGAACGTCGCCGGATCGCTCGCGCCCTCTGGTTCGCCGGGAGGCTCGCTCACTGGACCCCTCCGATCATCGGACCTCGGCCGCAAGACGGTTGCCACCACCGACGCGCGAGCGATGTGCCCGCTGAGCGAAGCCCACGTTACCGGTGTGGCGGCGTCGCGGCACGGTGGAGGCACGGTCGTCCCGGTCGGCTGGGCCGCCGTGGCCTCCGGATTTCTCGCTGGCACGATCCCGTAGCGTCGGGGCACACTGAGGGCGGTCGATGCGGCACCGCCGAGGCGGTGTGAAGGAGTCGATCATGGCCGAGCACGCGCGAAAGGTCGACGTGGGCGACGACCCCATGGACGCCCCGATGAAGCTGCGTATCGAAGGTCATCCCAGGCAGCGGCTGCCGCGCACGTACGTCACGGCGCGGCTGGGCCGCGTGCTCACGCGGTTGCCGTTCGAGTCGGTCAGCACGACGGTCACGTTCATCGACGTCAACGGACCGAAGGGCGGCGACGACATCCGCTGCATGCTGGTCGTCGATCTCCCGCGGACCGCACCGATCCGGGTCGAAGGCCGCGGCCCGACGCCGACGCTGGCCTTCGACGTCGGCTACGACCGGCTCGTGCGGCGCCTCGGGCGTACGCGTGAGCGGTGGCGCGACCAGCGCCGGCATCCCAAGAAGTACTTCGCGGCCAAGCGGGTGCAATGAGCCGTCGCGACGGCGTCGTGTGCGCGATGGCGGGACCAGAACGGGGGGGCAGGTCCGAGCGCGGGGCTCGGGGAGGACGCGACATGATCGTCGAGGTGCGACTGATCTCGGAGTCATGGTTGTGGAGCTGGGAGATCCGGACGGCGGCGGGAGGCGACCTGGTGGAGAGTGGATGGGACTCGACGTGGTCCGCCTACGAGACGGCGGAGGAAGCTCACGCCGCCGGTGACCAGCGACTGGCCGAGCTCCGGGCGACGGGCGGGCAGCCGGGCCGCCGCGGCGGTCTCGCGGCGTGACCGTCGTCCGCCTCGCCGCGACGTGAGCGACGAGGCGGCGGACTGGCAGAAATCTCCCGCCGCGCCGGAGGTGCGGCGCTTCCTCGAAGGGCCGCGTCCGCGCGGGTCCGAGCTGCGGCGCGCCGTCGCCATCTTCTTCGAGTTCATGCGCGGCTTCCGCGCCCTGCACTTCGTGGGACCGTGCGTGACCGTGTTCGGCTCCGCCCGCTTCAAGGAGGACCATCCCTACTACGCGCTGGCCCGCGAGATCGGCGCCGGTCCCGCGCGTCTCGGGTTCACGGTCGTCACCGGTGGTGGGCCCGGCATCATGGAGGCCGTGAATCGTGGCGCCCGCGACGCGGGCGGACGCTCCATCGGCTGCAACATCGAGCTGGCCGTCGAGCAGCGACCGAACGCCTACCTCGATCGCTGGATCACATTCCGCCACTTCTCCGTCCGCAAGGTCATGCACATCAAGTACTCGTACGCGTTCGTGGCCATGCCGGGAGGCTTCGGCACCCTCGACGAGATCTTCGAGACGGTCACGCTCATCCAGACGCACAAGATCCGGAACTTTCCGCTCGTGCTGGTCGGGCCCGACTTCTGGCGCCCGCTCATGGACTTCGTGCACGACCCGCTCGAGCGCGTCGGGGTGATCGACCCCGCCGACGCCGGGCGCATCACGCTGGTGGACTCCGCGGAGGCGGCCGTCACGGCGGTGCGCGACGGGACGCTCGAGCCGTTCGGACTGCACTACGCCGCGCCGAGACGGCGCTGGTTCCTCCGCGAGTGAAGCATCGGGGCCGGCGCGATCAGAACGGATAGCCGAGCGTGGCGAAGACAGCGGCGCCTTCCTTGCCGTAGCCGATGTCGACGCGGCCCACGACGTTCGGGCGGACGACGGCGCGGAAGCCCACGCCCGGATTGACCACGAAGTTCTTGGCCGTCACGTCGAGCAGGTCGCGCGCGACCGCGCCCAGGTCCACGAACGGCGCGATCTCCCAGTCGGTGTTGACGTTGAAGAGCCGGTAGCGGAAGACGCGGATCCGCTCCTCGATGTTGACCAGGACGTAGCTCGAGTCGACGAAGCGGTTCTCGCCGTGGCCGCGCAGCGTGTTCTTGCCCCCCAGGATGCTGCGCTCGAGGAACGGGACGTCCTCGCCCAGCGTCTGGTTGTACGCCGCGCGCACCGCGGTGATGTAACGGGCGTCCTCGAGGGGGAGAAAGGCCTTGATCTCGACCGCGTAGTGCCGGTAGGACGTTCCGCTGCCGAGCGCCGTCGAGCTCAGCTCGAAGACGCCGCGGGCGAGCAGGCCGCGCGTCGGCATGTCGATGTTGTCGAGCGTGCTGAACGTCAGCCCGGCCTCCTGCGCGTGCGTCGTGAAGCCGTCGATGCCCGGCACCCCGCTGGCGGAGAACTTTTGGCCGATGAAGGGCAGCGCCGTGACGGCGCCGCGGCCGATGTCGACGTGGCGGAAGCGGTCGCCCACCACGAGCTGTACCTGGGGCAGCAGGCGGTACGCCGCGGATAGATTGAATCCTTGCTCCTCGTCGGCGTAGTTCGTCTCGTTGCGCTGCGAGCTCTCCGACTGGAAGCCGAAGAACCGCGCCGAGCCGTCCGTGAACACGAACAGCTCGCCCGCGACGTCGAGACGCCCGTCGAGCAGCCTGCGATCCCGCAGCTTGACGTTGTAGTCCTCGTTGACGCGCGTGGCCTTCGAGGCGTGGGCCTCCCAGTGGCGTCCCGGCTCGGGATAGAAGGCGCCAAACAGGCTGAACGTGGTGCCGAAGTTCTCGTTGTGAAAGACCTGCGGCACGATCATGGTGGCGATCTCGTCGTTCTTGTTGTGGAGCAGGAAGGCCGACAGCGCGCCGAGCGAGACGCCCTCGTTGGGATCGGTCTTGATGACCGGCAGCGGGATCTGCACGACCTTCACGGGATCGTCGAAGGTCTCGTTCGTGAGCGGGTAGGGCAGGTACCGCTTTGGCACGGCGGTCGTGCAGGCGGTGCTCACCAGTGACACGAAGAGCGCGACGCAGACGACGATGGATCCCTTCACGCGCATCATCGTAACAAGACCGCGCCGACGTCAGTCGCGCCACGAGCGGATTGCGATACTGACGCCAGGATGCGTCCACGCATGAAAGCGGCCGTGCTGACGTCGCCCGGCCCGATCTCCCGCGCGCCCTTGCGCATCGTCGACGCGGCGCGTCCCGACGTCACGCCTGGGCACGTCTTGCTGCGCGTGCGTGCGTGCGGGGTGTGCCGGACGGACCTCCACATCGTCGAGGGCGAGCTGCCACCTCATCGTCCCGCCGTGATCCCCGGCCACCAGATCGTGGGCGAGATCGTCGAGGCCGCCGGCTCCGGCGTCGGCGTGGGCGCGCGGGTGGGCGTCTCCTGGATCGGCGGGGTCGACGGTCGGTGCTGGTACTGCACGCACGGCGCCGAGAACCTCTGTGACGCCCCGACGTTCACCGGCTACTCGATCGACGGCGGCTACGCGGAGTACGCGCTGGCGCGCGAGGATTTCGTGTTGCCCCTTCCCGCCGCCCTCGACGACCTGCATGCCGCGCCGCTGCTGTGCGCGGGCATCATCGGGTTCCGCAGCCTGCGCGTGGCCGGCGTCGAGCCGACGGAGCGCGTCGGTCTGTTCGGCTTCGGCGCCTCCGCGCACCTCGCCATCGCCGTGCTCCGGGCGTGGGACTGCGCCGTCTATGTCTCCACGCGCGGCGCCTCGCACCGCCTGCTCGCGTCGGCCCTCGGCGCGACGTGGGTCGGCACCGAGCGCGAGCGGCCGCCCGTCCCGCTCGACCGCGCCATCACCTTCGCCCCCAGTGGCGACGTCGTCGTCAACGCCCTCGGCAGCCTGCGCAAGGGCGGGGTGGTCGCGATCAACGCGATCCATCTCGACCGCATCCCCGAGTTCGACTACGACTCGCTACTCTGGGGCGAGCGCCAGCTCCGGAGCGTCACGAACATGACCCGCGCCGACGCCCGCGACTTCCTCCAGATCGCCGCCGACATCGACCTCCACGCCAAGGTCACGCTCTTCCCCCTCGATCGCGCCAACGAGGCCCTCCAGGCCGTCAAGGCCGACGCGATCGACGGCGCCGCCGTCATCGTGCCCTGACGGCCCGGGCCATCCTCATATATGTGCGCGTCCACCTCGGGAGCGGCGCCGCTCGCCGGCGCGTCGCCGCCCCTCCGCGATTCCTCACGCCGCGGGCTGGAGCACACCCACCAGGGCCTTCTGCACTCGCTCCTGCTGCCCGGGCGTCGTCACCGCGGTGAACAGCTGCACGAAGTTCGGGTGCGTGACGCCGCTCTCGATGAACGTGTAGCGCTTGGCGGAAAGCACGCCGTCGTAGACCTCGCGCTGGAGC
>JBKPPN010000027.1:0-7803 GCA_046733575.1 Candidatus Methylomirabilota bacterium
AGCCACAGCAGTCCCTTCTCGCCGAAGCGGACGATGTCGGGGGAGCCGCAGTCTCCGCAGATCATCGCGTCACCCGTCGCTTCCGGCACGGTGTCGAGCAGGTGCGCGGTGCCCCACGTTCCCATCGTCTCCTCGTCGGACGCCAGCGTCAGGACGAGCTCGCCGCGCCAGGCGTCGCGCCGGCGGCGCAGGCACTCGAAGGCGAGGATCGACGCCGCCATCCCGCCCTTCATGTCGGACACGCCGCGCCCGTAGAGCTTGCCGTCCTTCACGGTGCCGCCGAGCGGATCGACGGACCAGAGCGCGCGATCGCCCACGGGAAACGTGTCGAGGTGGCCGTTGAAGACGAGCCGTCGGCCGGCGGCGCGACCGTGCGCGATCGCGACGACGTTCGGCATCGCGGGATGGCCCGCGACGGTCCGCACCTCGTCGGCGATGGGGGTCAGGATCTCGACGAGCCGGCTCGCGAGGGCACGGGTGTCGCCGGGCGGATTCTCGCTCGGCGTGGCGATGAGGTCGCGGCAGAGATCGAGGAGGCGCATCTCGGCCGCCCTCACATCGGAGACAATCTCTCCGCGGGCGGTGGTCATGGCGTCGCATGATACCGGATGCGCGTGGCGTTGCGGCGCCGCGAAACGGACACCGAGGAGGACGGTGATGGCTCGAGGGGCGTGGATCACGACGGTCGTCGCGGTGCTCGCCGCCACGGGCTGCGCGCGGCTGGAGAAGCCCGTGCTCTATCCGAACGCCTACCTGCAGCAAGTCGGCAAGGAGCAGGCCGACGCCGACATCCAGCAATGCCGTGAGCTCGCGAAGGAGTACGTCCCGAGTTCCGCGGGCAAGAAGATCGCGACGGGGGCGGGCGTGTACGGACTCGGCGGCGCGGCGGTGGGGGCGGTTGCCGGTGCGGTGAGTGGCGGCGGCGCGGCGACGGGAGCGGCGATCGGCGCTGCGACGGGAGCCACGGCAGGAGCGGTGCACGGCGCGGCGCAGGACCGCGGGCCCGGTCCCGTGTACAAGAACTACGTCGACCGCTGCCTGCGCGAGAAGGGATACGAGGTCATCGGCTGGCAGTAGACGAGACTCGAGCGCCGAGGGCGAGCGGAGCTGACGGGCCGCGGAGCGCCGAGAGGAGCGGTCGCCGCGAGCGGTGCGGTCAGGCGCTCTTGCGCGCCGCCTTCCCGGCGCGGCGCCCGCGACGTGACGACTTCCGCCGCCGGCCTGCGGCCTTCGCCGTCGTCGACGGCTTGGCGGTCGGCGCCTTGCCGTTCTGCGAGCCGGCGCTCGTCGTCTTGTGGGTGGCGGCGGTGTGGCGACCGAGGTGCAGCGGATGACTGAAGCGGCGCCCGCACTGCGCGCACACCAGGTTCTTGGGCGCCGTCCCGGCGCGACGGGACCGCCCCCGCATCCCGCGGCGCGTCGACGGCGCGCTCGACGACGCGTCCGCCGCCGTCGGCACGACGCGATACCCCATGTCGGGCAGGACGCGGTTCAGGCTCGCGATGAGATCGCGCTCCTTGGCGTCCAGCGCGCGCTTCTGGTCGAGCACGGACTGCACGAGTTTCATGAGGTCAGTGGCCATGGTGAGAACGCTCCTCTCGCCGTCGGGATCCGTCAGGGCGGCGGGTCAAGAATACTCCGGGATGCCGAATGGCGCGGCGAATCGCGCGAACGACGGTCTTAGGGCAGACGTACGGTCGCGCCCAGGACCACGATCAGACGTGAGGCGGCGAGGGCGCGGATCACGAGCCAGGACGGATCGAACTCCCAGCGACCCACGCTGAACTTGGGCGCGCGTGGATGGGCGTGGTGATTGTTGTGCAGGCTCTCGCCGCCGGTGACCCAGGAGAGCAGTCGCCAGTTGTACGCCGTGTTGGCGAAGTTCTGCGCGCCGTGCCAGTGCCCGAGCCCGTTGATGAGGGGGGCCAGCACGAACACGTACAGCACGCCGTGCACGAGCATCGTGATGACCCCGGTCCACAGGCCGAGACCCACCGCGAGCAGTGCCGACGCGGCGAACAGGCCGAGCCAGGTCCGCGAGAACAGCCACCGGTCGAGGACATCCTCGGCGATGTCGGGGGCGAACTTCTCGAGAGTTTCGCGGTTCTTCGCTTCCTTGACGTAGTAATAGACGTTGCCGATCTGCACGCGCCAGAAGCCGACGAGGCGGGGACTGTGGGGATCGCCCGGCTTGTCGGTGTAGGTGTGGTGCTTTCGGTGCACGGCCACCCACTCGCGCCGGTTCTGGCCCGTCGTCATCCAGAGAATGGTGCGGAAGAGCACGTCGAGTGCGGGATGCATGCGAAGAGCGCGATGGGCCAGCGTGCGGTGGAGGTAAATCGACGTGGCGATGGCGGAAATTTCCGTGAGCGCCACTGCGACGAGCACGACGATCAGCACGTGGGTCACACGCTCTCCTGTGAGGGAATCGAGAATGGCGACGACGCGACGCCGAAGTATAGCATCGGCCCCCTCGGCCGATGGCAATGATCGGGACCGTCGTGTACACTCCTGCCTGTCTGGGTTGGTCGCCGGTTCACTTGCAGACCGTCATCCCACATCAGACCGCGTTTCGGTGCATCTTCCGCGTTCTGGGACGTGACCAAGCAAGGCGGAAGCAGGGAGGCGCCCCATGGCGCAAAAGCTCTTCGTCGGTGGTCTCTCCTTCTCCACCTCCAATGATCGCTTGCGCGAGCTCTTCGCCGAAGCGGGTACCGTCGAATCCGCGGTCGTCGTGACCGACCGCGACACGGGACGGTCCCGCGGCTTCGGCTTCGTCGAGATGGCGACGCCCGAGGAAGCGGAGCAGGCCGTGCAGCGGTACAACGGCAAGGAGGTCGACGGTCGGCAACTGAAGGTCGAACTCGCGAAGTCACTCGATCGCAACAGCGGCGGGCCGCGGCGCGAGGGCGGCTTCCAGCGTCGCAGCGCCGGCGGCGGCGGCCGCTGGTAACGCGGAGGCCGTTCCCGTCCACGGTGGCGCCGAAAGGCGCCACCGTCACGTTCTCTCCTGAGGGGTGTCCGCGATGAGCCGGCGCGGACACTACGGTTTCGAACGCCGCCGGAAGGACGATCTCCGCAAGGCCAAGCAGGAAGCCAAGAAGGCGCGCAAGACCGAACGGTCGGAGTCAGGCGCGGCCGGCCCGGAGATGGGCGAGGCGCAGAACACGGGCGTCAGCGCGGACGTGTGGGAGTGGTTCTCTCCCAGTCGCAGCCGCACGGTGACGTCCGAGCCCAACCAGCGACCGCCGGCCGATCCTCCCGACGACTGGGTCCTGCTCACCGACGTTCCGGACGAGCCGCACCCCGAGACATCGTAGCGACCTCGTGGCATCGCAGCCATCCAGGAAGGAGACAGGCATGACGACACGACACAGTGGGTTGCTGGCCCTCGTGGCCGCGGTGCTCGTCACCGCGTGCCTCGTCACGCCGGCGAGCGCGCTCCAGGTCGGCGACAAGGCGCCGGACTTCACGCTGAATGGCCCCGACGGCAAGCCCGTGAAGCTGACGGACCTGACGGCCAAGGGCCCCGTGATCATCTACACGTTCATCCAGGCCTTCACGGGCACCTGAACGAAGGAGATTCTGGGCATCGACGCGGCATTGCCGCAGATCGAGGCCCAGGGCGCCCAGGTCGTGGGCGTGAGCGTGGATGCTCCGGGCACCCTGAACGCGTTCCGCAAGGAGAACAACGTCAAGCATCTGCTGCTGTCCGACTTCCCGCGCAAGAACATGCTGAAGGCGTACGACGCCATCGTGACGGACGACAAGAGCCCGATCGTCGGCTACGCGAAGCGGGCGTACTTCGTCATCGACAAGGATGGCACGGTCAAGTACGTGAAGGTCATGGACAACCCGCTCGATCTCCTGAGCGCGGACGACCTCCTCAACGCCGTCAAGACGGCGAAGGGCGCATGACGTTGCAGCGCGCGGTATCGCTCGCGGTCGCCCTCGCGCTCGTCGCGTCGGCGGCCGCGGCCGCCGCGCCCGACTTCGCGGCGCTCAACGTTCAGCCCTATACGCCGACGAAGCCCGCACCGGAGTTCTCGCTCCCCGATGTGGACGGCAAGACGGTCCGCCTCGCCGACTTCCGGGGCAAGGCGCTGCTTCTGTTCTTCTGGGCGGGATGGTGACCGGACTGCCGGGAGGAGTTACCTTCCGTCAACAAGCTCCACGCCGAGTTCAAGGATCGCGGCCTCGAGGTCCTGCTCATCAACTTCCGTGAAGAGCCCGCCCACGTGAAGAAGGTGGTGGCGGAGCGCGGCTACACGTCGCCCGTGCTCCTCGATCAATCCGGGGAAGTTGCCGGGAAGAGCTTCGGCGTGTGGGGACCGCCGACGGTGTACCTGGTAGATCGCCAGGGGCAGCTCGTCGGGCGCATCGTCGGTGCACGCGACTGGAGTGGCGCGGGCGCGCGTCGGCTCGTGCAGTCGCTCCTGGACACCGCCAGGCCCTGACCCCACCGCCGGCGCTCGAGCGTCTGCGCGCCGACAGGTTCCGTCATCGCCCGGCTCTCCGTGTGCGGAGCGCGCGCAGCGCGCTGGTCTTCGTGGAGTCCGTCGGCTTCTGCTCCACGTTCCACCGCTTTCCCGAGGGCGTGGCGTGCCTGTGGTCCGCCGTGGCGGGACGTCCCGCCCCGCGCTGGCCGCGTCACTCGCATCACGACGCGGCGGTCGGATTGACGTGGGACCTCAAGAATGTCCTGCCGGCGGAGAAGCGCGTCTACTACGGCAAGCTGCTCAAGGGACGCCCGCTCCTCGTGGCCCTCGACGTGTTCGCTGCCTTTCACGCGCTGGTGCGCGGCCGGCAGCGGGCGCGCGACTACCGGGTGGAGTACGAGGCGGGACGGCTGTCGCAGACGGCGCGACGGCTCATGGACGCGCTGATGCGCGAGCATCCGCAGTACACGCGGGGGCTGCGCGCCGAGACGTTCATGCTCGAGCCGTCGAAGACGCGCGAGTTCGAGCGGGCCATGAGCGAGCTGCAGCAGGGCCTCTGGATCGTGAAGACGGAGGAGCGGTACGAGCCGACGTTCTCGTATCGCTGGGACCTGCTCGAATCGTGGCTCCCCGACGCGGTGGCGGAGGGACGACGGCTCGGGCGCGCGGCGGCGCTCGACCGTCTCATCGGTCGGTATCTCGGCGGCGCGATCTATTCGACGCCCGCGCTACTCGCGCGGCTGCTGTCCCTCGGACGGGACGAGGTCGACCGCGCCCTGCGTCGCCTCGTTCGCGCCGGCGTCGTCACCACCGCTCTCGGCGAGACGCTCATCGTCCACCGTTCCGTGTCGTGAGGCCGCGCGCGTCCGTCGCGCGCGATGGCGTCCGTCACGACCGCGGTCGTCCGACGTCCGGAGCGCGAAGACGGCGAGCGATCGCCCTTCCAGCTCGTACGTCTCGCCTGGTCGCAGGGGACGGTGACGGCGCCGCCCATCCGGCGACCGCGTGTCCAGCACGACGTGCCAGCGGAGGCCGCGCTGGTGGGCGGGGAGCGTGAACGGCAGGCGGTCGTAGTAGGCGTTGAGCAGCATGAGGAACGTGTCGTCCACGATGCGATGGCCCTGGGCGTCGACCTCGTCGATGGCGTCGCCGGCGAGGCGCAGCCCGAGCGAGCGCGTGAGCCCGTTCTGCCAGTCCTCCGGCGTCATCTCGCGGCCGTCGGGACGGAACCACGAGACGTCCTTGACCTCCGAGCCGTGGATGCGTCGTCCGTAAAAGAACTGACGCCGCCGCAGCACGGGATGTCGCTGGCGCAGCTCGATGCAGCGACGGGTGAAGGTCAGCAGGTCGCGGTCGCGTCGTGACAGGTTCCAGTCGAGCCAGCTGAGCTCGTTGTCCTGGCAGTACGCGTTGTTGTTGCCGCGCTGGGTGCGGCCGATCTCGTCGCCGCCGCAGATCATCGGCACGCCCTGCGACAGCAGCATGGTGGCCATGAAGTTCCGCTTCTGCCGCTCGCGCAGCGCGACGATGGCGGGATCGTCGGTCGGCCCTTCCGCGCCGCAGTTCCACGAGAGGTTGTGGTCGTGGCCGTCGCGGTTGTCCTCGCCGTTGGCCTCATTGTGCTTGTCGTTGTAGCTGACCAGGTCGTTGAGCGTGAAGCCGTCGTGGGCGGTGACGAAGTTCACGCTCGCGTACGGCTTGCGCCCGCCGCGACCGTACAGATCGCTCGATCCCGTGAGCCGGAAGGCGAGGCCGCCCGCCTGGCCTTCGTCGCCCTTCCAGTACGCGCGCACGGTGTCGCGGTAGATGCCGTTCCACTCCGCCCACAGCACGGGGAAGTTGCCGACCTGGTAGCCGCCCTCACCGAGGTCCCACGGCTCCGCGATCAGCTTCACCTGCGAGATCACCGGGTCCTGGTGGATGGTGTCGAAGAACGCGCCGAGACGGTCGACGTCGTTGAGCTCGCGGGCGAGGGCAGAGGCGAGGTCGAAGCGGAAGCCGTCGACGTGCATCTCCTGCACCCAGTAGCGGAGGCTGTCCATGATGAGCTGCAGCGTGCGCGGGTGCATCAGGTTCAGCGTGTTCCCGCACCCCGTGTAGTCCATGTAGTACCGCTTGTTCTCGGGGACGAGGCGGTAGTACGACGCGTTGTCGATGCCACGGAAGGCGAGGGTGGGACCGAGATGATTCCCCTCGCACGTGTGGTTGTAGACGACGTCGAGGATGACCTCGATGCCCGCCTCGTGCAGGCGCTTCACCATCGTCTTGAACTCCGCCACCTGGCGCCCGGGCGATCCCGCCGCGGCGTACTTCGCCTCCGGCGCGAAGAAGCCGATGGAGTTGTAGCCCCAGTAGTTGGTCAGCTCCTTGTCGAGGAGGTACTTGTCCACGATGAAGTGATGCACCGGCATCAGCTCGACGGCCGTCACGCCGAGCATGCGGAGGTAGTCGAGGACGCCGGGCGACACCAGCCCGAGGTACGTCCCGCGGTGGGCCTTGGGCACCTCGGGATGGCGGGCGGTGAAGCCCTTGACGTGGACCTCGTAGATGATCGTCTCGTTCCACGGCGTGCGCGGCGGACGGTCGGCGCCCCACGTGAACGCCGTGTCGATGACCACGGACTTCGGCATCGCGTCGGCGCTGTCGCCGTCGTCGATGCTGAGATCCTGCGCGGGGTCGCCGAGCCGGTACGCGAACAGCGCGTCGCTCCAGCGCGGCGCCCCGTCGATGGCGCGCGTGTAGGGATCGAGGAGCAGCTTGGCCGGATTGAAGCGATGACCGTTCGCGGGCTCGTACGGGCCGTGCACGCGATAGCCGTAGCGCAGGCCGGGTCGCGCCTCCGGCAGGTAGATGTGCCAGACCTGGTCGGTGTACTCGGTCACCGGGATGCGCGCGAACTCCGTCTCGCTCTCCTCGCCCTCGAACAGGCAGAGCTCCACGCCGGTGGCGTGTTCCGAGAAGAGCGCGAAGTTCACACCGGCGCCGTCCCAGGTGGCGCCGAGTGGATAGGGGCTACCGGGACGTGTTCGCATCGATTCTGCTCCGGGAGGGTGGTTGACTGGTGATCACTTTCCTCTCATCGTACCGGGGCAGACAACTACCGCCGGCGAGGGTGCCAGGCGCCCGCCGTCGCGCCCCGAGACGAAAGGAGATGCATCCCATGGGCAAGGTGCTCGAAGACGTCGTGATCCCGGCTGACGGCACGTGGACGCGGGTGATGGCCCCCGGCGAGGTCCTCCGCATCGTCGATCTCGAGGGCAAGCAGGCCGTCGATTTCCTCTGCTACAACGCCAGGAACTTCGAGGAGCGCTACAACGCGGCCGACACCATGAAGTACGCGAAGACGATCTTCCTCACGAAGGGC
>JBKPPN010000028.1:0-6819 GCA_046733575.1 Candidatus Methylomirabilota bacterium
TCCTGGTCGAGCTCGGGGTGCCGGAGTCGTCGATCAAGGCCGCGGCGCTCGGTGGGGACAGCCTGCTGTGCGACGACCCCAGCGACGCGTGCCAGCAGCTCAACCGTCGCGTGCACCTCGAATTCCGGCGGCTGCCGCGCACGTCAGCGGTGGAGCCGGGCGACGTCGACGCCGGCGTCCACGCGGGCGCGGACCGGGACTGGTCCGACGTCTCGTCGCTCGTGAAGTGAGGGGGCCCGCAATGACGCGTGCCCGGCTCCCGATCGCGCTGCTCGCCCTTGCAGTGGCGGTGACCTTGACCCACGTCTCGCCGGTGGCGGCCACGCCGCCATCGGCCCGCGCGGCCGACGTCGGTCGCGTCACCGAGGGGACACTGCTGTGGCGCACGACCGAGCAGACGACGCTCGTCGCGGCGCCGCTCCTGGAGACCGACGTGGAGATCCGCGTCACCGGACCGGTGGCGCGCGCGCACGTGCGGCAGAGCTTCACCAATCCCAGCTCGGAGTGGGCGGAGGGCGTCTATGTCTTCCCGCTGCCCGAGGACGCCGCGGTCGACCACCTGCGCATGCGGATGGGCGACCGCGTGATCGAGGGCGTCATCCGTGAGCGCGCGGTGGCAAAGGCCACCTACGCGCGCGCGAAGCAGGACGGCCAGCGCGCCAGCCTCGTGGAGCAGGAGCGGCCCAACGTGTTCACGACGTCGCTGGCCAACATCCCGCCTGCCGCCTCGATCACCGTCGAGATCGAGTACCAGCACCTCGCGCGCTACGACGACGGTCGGTACCGCCTGCGCTTCCCCATGGTGGTGGCGCCGCGGTACATGCCAGGCGCGCCGTCGTCGGCGCCGCCCGGCGGAACGGGCTGGTCGCCGGACACCGACGCGGTGCCCGACGCCTCGCGCATCTCGCCGCCCGTGCGGCATCCCGCGCGCGGCCCGATCAATCCCGTGCACCTCACCGTCGATCTGGCGCCGGGCGTGCCGCTGCAGGACGTGACGTCGCCGTATCACGCGATCCGCACGACGCCGACGGCGGACGGTCGCTACGAGGTGACGCTGGTCGAAGGCGCCGTTCCCGCCGATCGCGATTTCGAGCTGGTGTGGCAACCGCGCGCCGCGGCGCCCGTCGCCGCACTGTTCACCGAGCGCGCGAGCAGCGACGTGTTCGGGCTGCTGACCGTTGTGCCGGGGACGCCGGGCGCGACCGACGCCCGACGTCCGGCGCGCGAGTCGATCTTCGTGATCGATACGTCGGGATCGATGGCGGGAGCGTCGATCGAGCAGGCGAAGACCGCGCTGGCGCTCGCGCTCGGACGGCTCCAGCCGGGCGACACCTTCAACGTGATCGAGTTCAACCACCGGATGTCTCGGCTGTTCCCCTCCGCGCAATCCGCCGATGCCGTGAACGTGCAGATCGCGCAGCGGTTCGTGAGCGCGCTGCGCGCGAACGGCGGGACCGAGATGTTGCCCGCGCTCCAGGCGGCGCTCGACGGCCGCGAACACGCCGATCGCCTGCGCCAGGTGATGTTCCTCACCGATGGTGCGGTGGGGGACGAGGAGCGTCTCTTCGCCGCGATCCGCGAGCGGCTCGGCGACAGCCGTCTCTTCACGGTGGGCATCGGGTCGGCGCCGAACGGCCACTTCATGCGCGAGGCCGCGCGCTACGGGCGCGGCACGTTCACCTCGATCGGCAGTGTCACCGAGGTGCAGGCGAAGATGGACGCGCTCTTCCGCAAGGTCGAGTCGCCCGCGCTCACCGATCTGCGCCTCGAGCTCGAGGGCGGGGGAGCGGTCGAGATGCTTCCCGAGCGTCTGCCCGACCTCTACGCTGGCGAGCCCGTCGTCGTCACGTTCAAGGCGTCGGAGCTGCCGTCGCGGGCGGTGCTCCACGGCCGACTCGGCGAGGCGGAGTGGCAACAGGAGCTGGACCTGCGCACCGGCCGCGAGAGCGCCGGTCTCGCCGTGCAGTGGGCGCGCAACAAGATCGCGGCGCTGCTCGACGCGCGTGGACCGGGCGCCGAGGCCGACGCCACGAGGCTCGCGGTGATCGACGTCGCGCTTCGTCATCATCTCGTCAGCCGCTTCACGAGCCTGGTGGCGGTCGACGTGACGCCCGTGCGTCCTGGCGACGCCAACGTTCGCACGCACGCGCTGGAGACGAATCTGCCCGCGGGATGGCAGTACGAGGCGGTGTTCGGCCTCGGTCAGGGCGCCACGTCCGCATCGCTGCATCTCGCGGTCGGGGCGCTGGCGCTGCTGTTCGGGATCGGGTTCTACGTGGCGCTGCGGTACGAGCGGCGACCGGCGCGGCATGCGGCGTAAGCGCGCGCTCGCGCTCGTGATGGTGCTCACGCTCGGTGCGGCGGCGTGGGAGCTCGGTCACGGGCTGTGGCTCCATGCGAAGGCGCGGCTCGCCCTGGCGCTGCTGCAGCGCGCCTGGGCGAGGACGGTGGCGGGCGAGCCGCGCGCCAGGCCGTGGCCGTGGGCGGACACGTGGCCGGTGGCGCGGCTGCGTGTCCCCGCCCACCGCGTCGACCTCATCGTGCTCGACGGCGTGAGCGGCCGGACGCTGGCCTTCGCCCCGGGCCACGCCCCTGGCAGTGCGCTGCCGGGGGAGCGCGGCGTGGCCTTCGTCACCGGCCACCGTGACACGCACTTTCGCTTCCTCGAGCGCGTCCGCGTCGGCGACGTCGTCCTCGTCGAGGCCCCGGGCCGCGCCGGCGGCCGCTACGTGGTCCGCGAGATCGCCGTCGTCGACGCGCGTCGCGCGATGATTCGCAGCGAGACGGACGGCGAGCACGTCGTGCTGCTGACCTGCTATCCGTTCGACGCCATCACGCCGGGCGGACCGCTCCGCTACGTCGTCGCGGCGGATCGCGTGACGTGACACGCGCGAGCCCCTCGACGTTCCGCTTGGGTAAAAATGATAGGCTCGCGCCACGATGGCCTGGCGGCTCGCGTTCGACATCGGGGGCACGTTCACGGACTTCGTGCTGCAGGACACCACCACGGGCCGGCTCGTCGTCGGCAAGGAGCTGACGACGCCGCACGAGCCGGCCCGCGCGGTGTTCGCCGGGCTCGTCGACGTGTTACGCGCCGCGGGCGCAAAGCTGGCCGACGTCGAGCAGGCCGTGCACGGCACCACGCTCGGCGCGAACCTCGTCATCGAGCGCAAGGGCGCGCGGACGTTCCTCCTCACCACGCGCGGCTTTCGCGACGTCCTCGAGATCCAGCGTCAGCTCCGCTACAACATCAACGATCTCTTTGTCGACAAGCACCGCCCGCTCATCCCGCGCGACCAGATCCTCGAGGTCGACGAACGCGTCGGCGCCGACGGTGAGGTGGTCACGCCGCTCGACGAGGCGTCGGTGACGCGCGCGCTCGCGACCGCGCGCGACGCCGGCGCGGAGTCGCTCGCGGTGGCGTTCCTGCATGCGTATGCCAATCCCGCTCACGAGCGCGCCGTGGCCAACCGTGCGATAGCGCTGCTGCCGGACGTTCCCGTGACGCTCTCGTCCGTCGTGTCGCCGCAGTACCGGGAGTACGAGCGGACGAACACCGCGGTCGTCAACGCGTACATCGCCCCGCGCTTCCAGGCCTACCTGGACGCGCTCGTGCGCGGTCTCACCGAGCGCGGCTTCCGCCGCCGGCTGTACCTGATGCAGAACAACGGCGGGATCGCGACGGCGGAGATGGCCGCGCGCCTGCCCGTGCGCTCGCTCGACTCCGGTCCGGCCGGCGGGGCCATGCTCGCCGCGCACATCGGCCGGCTCACGGGTCACGCCGATCTCGTGGCGTTCGACATGGGCGGGACGACGGCCAAGGCCGCGCTCATCGAGGACGGACGTCCCGCGCGCACGGAACAGCTCGAGGTCGACCTGATCGGCATGCGCCACGGGAGCGGGCTCCCCATCAACGTGCCGAGCGTCGACCTCGTGGAGATCGGCGCGGGCGGGGGCAGCATCGCGCGGATCGAGCGGGGCATCCTGCGCGTCGGTCCGGAGAGCGCGGGATCGGATCCGGGGCCGGCGTGCTACGGGCTGGGCGGTCGCCACCCCACCGTGACCGACGCGAACCTCGTGCTGGGCTATCTCGACGCGCGCTACTTCCTGGGCGGCGCGCGGATCCTCGACGAGGCGGCGGCGCGCGCGGCGATCGAGGCGCACGTGGCCCGACCGCTCGGTGTGGGCGTGATGGACGCGGCGTGGGGCATTCACCAGCTCGTCACGCTCAACATGGAGAGCGCGATCCGCGTCGTCTCGATCGGTCGGGGGAAGGATCCGCGCGATCTCGCCTGCGTGACGTTCGGGGGAGCGGGACCGCTCCACGGCGCGCGCCTCGCGCGCAGCCTGTCGATCCGTCGCGTGATCGTGCCGTTCGCGGCGGGTGTGGCGTCGGCGCTCGGACTGCTCATCGCCGATCCGCGCTTCGACCTGGCCCGCACCCTCGTGCTCGCGCTCGACGGCGCGCCGTGGGAGCGCGTCAATGCGCTGTTCGACGAGATGGAGACGGAGGGTACGCGTCAGCTGCGCGAGACCGGGCTCGACGGCGAGTGGCGCGTACGACGCAGCGCCGAGGTGCGGTACACCGGGCAGGGACACGAGCTCGAGGTCGTGCTGCCCTCCGGTCGCCTCGGTCCGGGGTCGCTCGACGCCATCCAGCGCGCGCACGCCGACGTCTACGCGGCGCATTACGGATACGCGGAGCCGCCCGGGACGCCGCTCGAGGCGACGAACTGGAAGCTGGAGCTGACGTGCGTGCTCCCGCGCGCGGCTTCCCTGGGCCGCGGAGCGCCTTCGCAGGGCTCCGGCGCTAGCGGCGAGCTCTCCACCTGGGAGTCCGCGTCGAAAGCCGTCCGCCGGATCTACCTACCCGAGGCGGGCGGCCTCGTGGAGTGCCGGGTATGGGATCGCTACCGGCTCGGGACGGATGCGCGGATCGACGGGCCGGCCATCGTGGAGGAGCGCGAGACGACGGCGGTGCTGCTGCCCGGCGACGCCGGACGGATCGACGCGCACGGCAACCTGATCATCGACATCGGGAGCGGGAGGGACGATGGCGATCGCGACGGCGATTGATCCGATCACGCGCGGCGTGGTGTGGGCCGCGCTCCATTCGATCGCGGAGGAGGGCGGAACGGCACTGCGCAAGACGGCCTACTCGCAGGCCGTGCGCGAGGGCCGCGACTTCTCCGTCGCGCTCTTCGACGCCGACGGGCAGATGGTCGCGCAGGGCGACTTCAGCCCCGGTCATCTCGGCTCCATGCCGTCGATCGTGCGTCACGTGGTGCGGCAGTATCCGGCGCACGCGCTCGCGCCCGGCGACGCGATCGTGCTCAACGATCTCTACATGGGCTCGGGCCACCTCCCCGACTTCTTCATGACCACGCCCGTGTTCCATCGCGATCGGCTCGTGGGCTTCGTCGTCAACTGCGCGCATCAGGTGGACGTGGGTGGCGCGGTGGCGGGCTCGCAGGCGGTGGAGGGCGTGAGCGAGTTCTACCAGGAAGGCATCCGCATCCTGCCCACGCGCCTCTGGACGGCGGGGCAGGTGAACGCCGAGGTGATGCGGCTCATCAAGGGCAACGTCCGCTTGCCCGACATCGTCGAGGGCGATCTCAAGGCCATGCGGAACTCCGGTCGCGTGGCGGAGCGCCGGCTCGTCGAGCTGTTCGACCGGTACGGCACCGAGACCGTGCTGCAGACGTGGCGCGAGATCCTCGATCACTCCGAACGTGAGATGCGCGCGGCCATCCGCGGCGTGCCCGACGGTCGCTACGAGGCGGAGGACTTCTACGACGACTGCGGCCGCGACACCGATCCGCTCCGCGTGTTCGTGACCGTCACCGTCGACGACGACGAGGTGCGCGTCGATTTCACCGGCTCGAGCGACCAGACCCGGTCGGGGATGAACGCCGCGTTCAACTACACGCTCTCGTACGTGTGGCACACCGTGAAGTCGGCGCTGGTCCAGAGCACGCTGCCCCAGAACGCGGGCAGCATGCGGCCCATCAGCGCGTTCGCGCCGGCCGGCTCGCTCTTCAACGCCCAGCCGCCTGCCGCGGCGGGCGCGCGCGCCGTGATGCAGCAGCGCATCGTCGACGTGATCCTGCAGGCCCTCGCGCACGCTATCCCCGAGCGCGTCATCGCGGCGTCGTCGCACTGGGCCAATCCGATCTTCGCCGGCCACGACCCGCGCCGGAACCGCCGCTTCGTCTACTACGACATCATCGTCGGCGGCATGGGCGCCCGCCCGCACACCGACGGCGCGGAAGCCGTCTGCGGCTCCTTCAATCTCGAGAACATCCCGGTCGAGGTGAACGAGAGCAACTACCCCGTCCGCGTGGAGCGCATGGAGCTCGTGGCTGATAGCGCCGGCGCCGGCAAGTACCGCGGCAGCTGCGGCCTCCGTAAGGACGTCCGATTCCTCGGCGACTCCGGGCAGCTCTCCAACCTGTCCGACCGCAATCGCTTCCCCGCCCCCGGACTGTTTGGCGCCGCGCCCGGCGCCCCCGGACGGATCATCCTGAACCGCGGCACCCCGACCGAGCAGACGCTCCACGCCAAGGCCATCTATCCGGTCGTCCACGACGACGTCGTGAGCTTCGAGGTCTCGGGCTCCGGCGGCTACGGCAACCCGCTGGAGCGGGACCCGGACGCCGTCGCGAGGGACGTCGCGCTGGGCTACGTCTCCCGTCAACGAGCGCTCCAGTCCTATGGCGTGGTGCTCGATGCAAGCGGCGCGGTCGACGCCGTCAGCACCACTGCGGCGCGCGCGCGGCGCACGCCGTCGGCGCGCGACTGACGCTGCGCGATCCGCCG
>JBKPPN010000029.1:0-2569 GCA_046733575.1 Candidatus Methylomirabilota bacterium
GGATCGACGCGCGCGGATGTCGTCGTGCTGTCGGAACATCACGCCGAGGGTAACAGACGACGGAAGTGTGCGGAGCGTTGACACATCGTGGACATCAAATTGCGCACCGGCACCGACGGGGAGGTGACGCCGCGTCGATGCGGCGTCACCTCCCGTGACCTACCTGATCAGGCCGTAAAACTTTCCCGCGTTCTCGCAGGTGATCTTGTGCATGACCTCGGGCGGCAGGTGTCCGAACTGCTCCGCGATGTAGCGCGACGACTCCGGCCAGACGCCGTCACCGTGCGGATAGTCCGAGCCCCACATGAGCGTCTCCACGCCCATGTCGTCGATGAGCTTGGTGCCGATGCGGTCGAACTGGAACGTGGCCTTGCACTGACGACGCCAGTAGTCGCTCGGCTTCATGGTCAGTCCCAGATCGTGGAAACGGTCTTCCCACTCGAAGTCCATCCGATCGAGCGCGTAGGGCAGCCAGCCGATCCCGCTCTCCCCCAGCGCGATGCGCACGTCGGGATAGCGCTCCAGCACCGCCGCACCGATGACTGCCGCGACGATGTTGACCAGGTTCATCTGGAATCCCGAGACGACGGTGAAGAACGCGGCGCGGCGCGTGAGGCCCGTCTGCTTCTCCATCACGCCGGGCGGCAGCGCAGGGAAGGTGTGGAAGTGCAGGGGCAGCTTCACGTCGTTGATCGCCTTCCACAGCGGCTCCCACACCGGGTGCCACATCGGCTCCATGTCCCAGGAGCACGAGAGCTCCACGCCGCGCAGCCCGAGCTTGGCCACGCGATGGATCTCCTTCACCGCGGCGTCGATGTCGCCGTAGGGCAGGCACGCCAGGCCGATGAAGCGATCGGGGTCGTGCCGACAGAAGTCGACGAGCCAGTCGTTGTAGATGCGGAACATCTCGGTGGCCGCCTCGTGATCGTTCAGGCGCGTGGCCGCGCCGAGGATGCCGTACATCACCTCCGCCTGCACGCCGTCGAGATCCATGTCCTTGGCGCGCAGGGCCGGGTTGCTCACGCGCTGGATGCCCTTCTTGCCGTCGTCGTAGAGTCCGGTCTTCGCCATGAGATCCACGCGGTGATGCATGCCGGGCACGTACTTGTGCCCCGCCGGCCCGACGCCGTTCAGGAGGCCGAACGACGTTCCGTTCTTGCACGTCCAGTACGGACCGTCGGGCCCGTCCTTCACGAACGGCATGCGGTCCTTCAACGTGGCGGAGGCGTTCGAGGTGAACAGGTCGGGCGGCATCCAGGGCAGATCGAGATGACAGTCCGCGGAGATTCTCGTGTAGCGCATCGGTGCACCTCGTGATGAAGGATTGTCCGTCCCGGATGCGACGTGTTCCAAGGCTAGCACGGTCGGATGGCGGGCGGGATCATGCCGCCCACGTCGGCGGATGCGTGCCGGTCGGCACGGGCGGCCGCACCCACGCGCACGGCGTCTCCGACAGCTGCGCGGGCGGGACGACATGGCGCAGGCGGCCGAAGGACGAGTCGCGCTCGGCGAGGAGATCCTCGACGTCGCCCATCGTCTGATCGGGCGTTTCCCGGCCGTCCGCGCGTCCGAGCCCGTCGACCCACCAGCCCGTCTGCGCGAGCGACACGCGCACGAGATAGCTACCGCCCTCGCGCGCCCGTCGGGCCAGCGCCATCTGCGCGCCGAAGGCGGCGAGATAGCCCGTGCCGTGATCGACGACCTGCGCGGGCAGATGCCGTGGACCGTCCGCGCCGACGCTCCGTCCGTGCTCGTCCGCCATGCCGCTCACGCTCTGGATGAGCGTCTCGAACCCGCGCCGCTCGCGCCACGGTCCGACGTGACTGTAGGCGCACAGCGAGACGCAGACGATGCCGGGACGCACGCGCGCCAGCTCCTCGGGCGCGAAGCCGAGACGCGCGAGCGCGCCCGGACGATAGCCCTGGCTGAACACGTCGGCCCCGCGCACGAGCGCGCGCAGCGCCGTGCGGTCGTCCGCCTGCTCGAGATCGAGATGCGTCGACCGCTTGCCCAGTCCGATGTCGATGATGTGCGCCTGGATGTTCGGGAGCCGCGGACTCGAGACGTAGAGCACGTCGGCGCCGTACGAGGCGAGGGCGCGCCCGCACACGGGGCCGGCGATCACGCGCGTGAGGTCGAGCACCCGCACGCCGCCGAGGGGCCGCACGCCGTCGCCCACGGGCTCCGGCGCCGAGTCGCCGATCTGCACGACCTCGAGCGTCGGCAACGCGCCGACCGCACGGCCCTGGGCATGCTCCCGCCACTCGTCGCGCGTGCGCACCATGGCCGACACGCCGCCCGCCGCGGCGACCGCACTCTCGAGGTCCTCGCCCTTCCACCGCCCGACCGCCGCCGCGACGGCCTCGCGCATGCCGTCGCAGCCGAGAAGCTTCAGCAGCCGCTCGCGATGGTGCGGGAAGTTCGAGTGGATCTGCACCCAGCGCGCGTCCGCGGTGCGGTAGAAGCCGAAGAGCGGATCGCGCTCGTGGGGCGCCTGTCCATCGACGCGCAGGTACCGTTCGCTGCGAAAGGCCGCGATGGCCGCGCGCACGTCGACGCTTGCTGTCTG
>JBKPPN010000030.1:0-9193 GCA_046733575.1 Candidatus Methylomirabilota bacterium
TCCGCGGCGACCGCGGCCGCCTCCGCGGCGACCGCGGCGCGGCAAACCATCGACGTCCTGATCTCACCGATGGTGAAGCGCGCGGCCCAGGAGCGCGAGGAGTTCTACACGCGGTTGAGTGCGGTGAGCGCGCGGCTCCACGAGCAGTGGGGCAAGCTACCGCACGTGACGTTCCCGGTGGTCGGCGATCAGGGCCCGGTCTTCGAACCGTTCGCCAAGGTCGGCCTGCTCTTCACCAAGAACCTCGACCGGATCCGCGAGGCGTACAAGCAGGCGGGCGTCGCGGAAGGGCTCTGGGAAGCGGCTTGAAGCACGGGGGCCGTCGAACGGCCCCCGTGTGCGTATCTCGGTAACCCGAGGGGCGGCGCGGCTTGGGCCGCGCCGTCTCCGAGCCGCGGGGCTTGGGGGGCGTCGGGCCCCCCATGTTGGTTAGTTCACGTCGATGCGCCAGACCGGGCCCATGAAGTACAGGGGGCCTTCGAAGCGGAGGAACCCGGGGGCGTCGCCCTGAAGGATCCAGCAGTGGATGTCCGGGAGATCCGTGACCAGGAGGCTGGCGAACAGGCCGAGCTGGGGGCGGATCGTGTAGCGGACGGCCCTTAGGGGGGAGTCGCCGATCAGGACGGGCTCGGCCGCGCCAGGGGTCAGTCGCATCTGGACGGCCTGGGGCTTGGGGACGAACGCCACGATGCTGACCGTCTCGGCGCGGCCGGGTGCCATGTTCTTCATCAGCAGCCCGAGCATGCCGTTGTAGGCGTCGAGCGGCATGGTGAAGCGGCCCGACAGCACCTCTTCTGGACTGTCCTCGTCGCCCTTGTACCGGACGTCGTAGCGCTCGGTTTCCCGGTCGATGGTCGCCTCGATGGTCTCCGGGAACGAGGGCCCGCGCTGCACCAGGCGATAGCGCTGCAGCGTGAAGACCCCCCGCTGAGAGAAGGTCAGCGTCTCGTCGTACAGGGACCCGTCGTTGAACCGGAAGATCAACTGGCTCCGCACGATGTCGCCCCGGGCGACCTGACTCAGCTCACCCTGGGCGAGCTTCTCGCCGCTCGGGGAGCGCAAGACGGGAAAGGCGCGCGTGACGCCTTCCGTGAAGCGCACCGTCACGGGTGCCGCGGACACCGGCGACGTCGCGGCGAGGCCGAGGACAAGAGCGGCAGCCGGACCGAGAGCTTTCAATGAAGGCATGGTGACGGCGACCCGCAATATCGGTGCCGCGGACGCGCAGATCGGGACGGTTCGACGGGCGCCCGGGGAGAACGACGACCTTACGGCGACTTGGGCTCCTGCACGGTGGACGGCTTGCGGTGATGACGGCGCCGGACGAACTCCTCGTTGAGTGGGACACCTTTTCGGCAGAGCGGGCACTCGTCGGGAGGGTACGTAGGGAAATCTCTACTTACCAGGCTGAACACGGGCTTCCCGTCGTCGAGCTCCACGGAGGTCCGGCGCCACAGGCATCCGACGCCCACCACGTGCGCGCCGCGCTGCTCGACCAGGTCGGTGAGGAGGTTCAGGGTCGATCCCGTGGACACGAGGTCTTCCACAAGCAGCACCTTCGTGCCGGCGCGGATGAGGCGCTGGAACTCGGCGGGGAGGGTGACCTGCCGTGTCCCGCGCGCCAGCCCCTTGGTGCCGTACACGACGACCGGCCGCGACGGATGGGCGCGCGCCACGCAGTGAGACAGGATCAGCGCGCCCGGACCGGTGGACAGCACCACGTCGATGGGCCACGGTGCGAAGTGCTTCGCGATGACGGCGCCGAGCCCCTCCGTGAAGGAGGGTTCCGTGGTGACGAGCGTCTTCTCGATGTACTCGCTGGTGTGCTGACCGGAGGGCAGAAGGACGTGATCGTTGGAATGATAGGCGCCGGTGCGCTTGAGAATCTCCAGGTGGATCTTCTCGCGCACCTCGGCTTCGACGGCGACAGGATCTTTTCTCGGCGCGGCCGGCATCACGTCCTCCCGGCGGCATTATCGCACGGGGAACGTCGCCGGCCGTCGTCGTGCGGTGCGCGGTTGCCTCGAGGGGCGCGTGCTAGACTCCGTGCATGCGCGTCCTGGCCCTCGAGACGTCGACGCTCGCGGGAGGCGTCGCCCTCCTCGAGGGCGGCCGGATCGTGGCCGAGTACGCGCTCGACATCGCGGTCACGCATTCCGAGCGCGTCATGGCCGCGGTCGACATGCTCGTGCGCGACGCGCGCTGGCGTCCCCGCGACGTGGAGGCCATCGCCGTCGCGGTTGGTCCGGGATCGTTCACCGGTCTGCGCATCGGACTCGGGACGGCGAAGGGGCTCGCGGTGGCCCTCGACATTCCCGTCGCCGCCGTGCCGACCCTCGACGCGATGGCGAGCATGCTGCCGTTCGCGAGCCTGCCCGTCTGTCCCGTCATCGTGGCGCGACGCGACGAGGTCTACGCGAGCCTCTATCGCATGGCGGGGACGGAGGCTCGCCGCGAGTGGGATTATCTCGCGCTCAGCCCGCACGCGCTGGCCGAGCGCCTCGAGGAGCCGACGATCCTGATCGGCGACGGCGCCCCGCGCGTCACGTCGGTGCACGCGCGTCTCGCCCACGCCATTCCGCGTATCCCGTGCGCAGCCGCGATCGGCGTCCTCGGCACCGCGCGGTTACGCCGTGGCGAGACGGTCCCGGCCGATACCCTCGCGCCGCTCTATCTCCGTCCGTCCGAAGCGGAGCTCAAGCGTCGTGCTGTCGCTCTCGCTTGACCGCATGCGTCCCGATGACCTCGACGAGGTCATCGACATCGAGCGGGCGTCGTTCTCGATGCCGTGGTCGCGCGGCGCCTTTCTCTACGAGCTGCAGCAGAACCGGGTGGCTCGCTGCCTGGTCATGCGCGAGGGCGCGCACGTGGTGGGCTACCTCTGCCTCTGGGAGATCGGCGAGGAGCTTCACATCACGAACGTGGCCGTCCATCCCGACCAGCGACGCCGCGGCATCGGGCGGTCGCTCGTGAGCGGCGTGCTGGACGACGCACGCGCCCGGAAGCTGAAGCTCGTGGTCCTCGAGGTTCGCCCGAGCAATCACGAAGCGCGAAGCCTCTACGAGTCGTTCGGCTTCCAGGTGATGGGCCGCCGCCGCGGCTACTACTATGACACCGGTGAAGACGCCCTCGTCATGGAGGTGTCGCTGCAGCCCGACGCGGCGTCGACGGCCGCACCGACCAAGAAGCGCAAGGGCTGACGGGAACCGTCGGCCGAGATCGCCCGTTGATTCCCACATTGACGCCGGATAGCGCGTGTCCATGGGAATGACGCGACTCCTCGGCCTCGTCGCCCTGGGAGGCGCGCTGGCTCTCGCGCTCGCCAGCGCCGCGCCTGCCGCCGCGCAGCCGCCGTCCGCCGATCTCGTCGCCCGCGGCAAGTACGTCTTCGGCGCGGCGGCCGGGTGCGGCTGTCACACCGAGCCCAAGAAGGGCGCACCCGTCAACGCAGGTGGCCGCAAGTACGAGGGACCGTTCGGCACCGTGTACTCTACCAACATCACGCCCGACACGCAGACGGGTATCGGGACCTGGACCGACGAGCAGATCGTCGCGGCCATCCGGCTGGGCCGGCGTCCCAACGGCGAGCGGCTCGTTCCCGTGCATCCCTACACGGTGTTCAACGGCATGGCGGAGGAAGACCTGCGCGCGCTCGTGGCGTACCTGCGCTCGCTGCCGCCCGTGAGCCGTCAGAACACGCCGCGCCGCCTCGTGCCGCTCTTCGAGAGCGTGTTCCTGCCGGGGTGGCTCGCGACGTTCGCCGTGCGCGAGACGCCGCCTCCGAGCGCGCCGACGTCCGGTCTCGCCCGCGGTGAGTACCTCGTGCGCGCGGTCGGTCACTGCGGCGAATGCCACACGCCGCGCGGCGTGACGCAGGCGGTGGACAACAGCCGCCTCCTGGCCGGCAACGCCACGCACCCCGAGGGGAAGATGCCGAACATCACCCCCGACAAGGCCACCGGCATCGGTGACTGGACCGAGGACGACATCGCCGAATATCTCGGCACGGGCAACCGTCCCGACGGCGACGTCGCCGGCGGGCTGATGGGCGAGATCATCCAGGGCACGTCCGCAGGCTACAAGGACATGACCAAGGCCGATCGGCTCGCCATCGCGAAGTTCCTGAAGTCGATTCCGCCCGTCCGCAACAAGATCGGCAAGTAGCGGACGGCGCGCGGCGCGCGGGCGCCGAAGAAGGAGGAGAGATGAAGGGACGACTGGGGACCTGGAGCGTGGTAGTGGTCGGTGGACTGACGGCCGGGCTGATGGTCGGCTGCAGCACCGCGCAGACGAAGAAGACGCCGGACCAGATCGTGGAAGAGCGGCAGCAGCTCATGAAGGATCACGGCGCCGCGTGGAAGCACGTGCAGGATCAGCTCAAGGCCGGCACGCTACAGGGCGTCGCGGAGGACGCGCAGAAGATTTCCGACAACGCCAAGAAGATCCCCGCCCTCTTCCCCGAGGGCACCATCACGGAGAAGTCGAAGGCCAAGCCCGAGATCTGGATGAAGAAGGCCGAGTTCGACGCGGCGGCCCGGAACATGGGCACCGAGGCGGACAAGCTGAAGGCCGCCGCGCTGACGAACAACATGGACGCCGTGCAGGCGGTCGCCAAGGACTTCGGTCGCAACGCCTGCGGCAGCTGCCACACGCCGTTCCGCGTTCCTCCGCGCTCGTAGCCCGTCGTCCTCGCGCGTGGGGCGGCCCGCCGCCGGGCCGTCCCGTACGCGCGTGCTAGAATTTCCGCTCGCATGCTCGCGCACCTCGTCGTCGTCCTCGATGTCTGACTCCCGTACGCGCGCGTTGATCGAGAAGATGCTGGCGGGCGACCGCCTGGCCCTCGCCCGCCTCATCACGCTCGTCGAGAACCGCGCCCCCGCCGTGCCCGAGATCATGCGCGCCGTGCACGGGCGCGCGTCCGAGGCGTACGTCGTCGGCGTCACGGGACCGCCGGGGGCCGGGAAGTCGACCGTGGTCGATCGACTCACCGCGACCTTGCGTCGCGAGCACGCCACCGTCGGCATCGTGGCCGTGGATCCCTCCAGTCCGTTCAGCGGCGGCGCGGTGCTGGGCGATCGCATCCGCATGCAGAGCCACGCGCTCGACGCCGGCGTGTTCATCCGCTCCATGGCCACGCGTGGCTCGCTGGGCGGGCTGGCCCGCGCCACGGCGGACGTGTCGAAGCTGCTCGGCGCGTTCGGCTTCGACTACGTGCTGATCGAGACGGTCGGCGTCGGTCAGACCGAGCTCGACATCATGCAGACGGCGGACACCACCGTGGTGGTGCTGGTGCCGGAGTCCGGCGACGCGGTCCAGACCATGAAGGCGGGACTGATGGAAGCGGCCGACGTCTTTCTCGTCAACAAGGCCGATCGTCCGGGCGCGGCGGGCCTGATGGCGGAGCTGAAGTTCGCCGCGCACCTGCACTTCGCGAGTCCGGCCAGCCGCAAGGACGTCGAGTGGGAGATTCCGGTCCTCTCCGCGCAGGCGCAGAACGACGTCGGGATCACGGAGCTCCTCGCCGACATCCGACGACACCGCGTCACGCTCGAGACGAGTGGCGCGCTGGCCGCGCGGCGAGCGCAGCGGCGGCGCGCCGAGCTGGAGACGCTCCTCGTCGACGAGCTCCGTCACCGTCTCGGCCACGAGCTGCGCGCCGGCGCGCTCGCGCGCACCTTCGACGACGTCGGAACGGGCGCGCTCGATCCCTACACGGCCGCGGAGAAAATTCTCGCCATGCTATCGTTGAAATCCTCATGAATCCGTCCGTCCCCTTCCGCGACACGTTCTGGAACGTCCCGGCCTGGGCGCAGGTGGGGCTGTACGTCGGGGGTCTCGTCGCCATCGCGGTGCTCGCGTACGGGATGTGGCAGCGGGTCCAGCTGTGGCGGAAGGGACTGCCGGAGGATCGGTTCGATCGCATTCCCGAGCGCGTGAAGCTGGTCGTGCGCCACGCGCTCCTGCAGGTCCGCACGCTGTCGCAGGCCTATCCCGGCGTCATGCACGCGATCATGTTCTGGGGCTTCCTCGCCCTGTTCATGGGCACCGTGCTCGCGACCATCGACTGGGACATCACGCTCCCGCTGTTCGGCTACAAGCTCCTGAAGGGCCCCTTCTACCTCTTCTACGAGACCGTGCTCGATCTCTTCGGGCTCTTCTTCGTGATCGGGCTCGGCATGGCGGTGTACCGGCGGTTCGTCGTCCGTCCGCATCGCGTCGATCCCACTGCGCGGTTCGCCAACGTCCTCGGCCTCCTGTTCCTGATCAACCTCTCGGGCTTCGTGATGGAGGCGTGTCGCCTCGCCGTCGTGAAGCCGGCGTGGGCGCCGTGGTCGCCCGTCGGGTACGCGCTGGGGCAGGCGATGCTCGGCGTCGGCATGTCGGAAGGTGCCCTGCGCGGCGTGCACGTCGGGACGTGGCTGTTCCACGCCGTCATCGCGCTGGGGTTCATCGCGGTCATCCCGTACTCGTACTTCGTGCATCTCTTCACCACGCCGCTCAACATCTTCTTCTCGAAGCTCGGTCCGCGCGGTGCCATCCGCAAGATCGAGAACATCGAGGAAGCCGAGTCGCTCGGTATCTCGAAGCTCGAGGAGTTCTCCTGGAAGCGGCGACTGGACTTCGACGCCTGCGTGGAGTGCGGACGCTGCCAGGCCGCCTGTCCCGCCTACATGGCAGGAACGGCCCTCTCGCCCAAGGCGATCATCGTCAAGCTCAAGCGCCACATGCACGGTCAGCTCCCCGGTCCCATCCACGGTGAGCTCATCAAGGCCGACGAGCTGTGGGCGTGCACCACCTGCATGGCGTGCGTGCAGGAGTGCCCGGCCTTCATCGACATCGTGGACACGATCATCGACCTGCGCCGCTATCTCGCCCTCTCCGAGGGCGCCCTGCCGTCGACCGCGCCGCAGTCGCTGCAGAACCTCCAGCGCGCGGGCAACCCGTGGGGCCTGGCGCCGCAGGAGCGCCTGGCGTGGGCGGAAGGTCTCGACGTGCCGCTGATGGAGCCCGACAAGGAGGTCGAGTACCTCTACTGGGTCGGCTGTTCCGCGTCGTACGACAAGCGCAATCAGGCCATCGCGCGGTCGGTGGTGAAGATCCTCAAGACGGCGGGCGTCTCGTTCGGCGTGATGCCGGAGGAGCGCTGCCACGGCGAGGTGGCGCGGCGGCTCGGCGATGAGTACCTCTATCAGACCGTCGCGACGGAGAACGTGGAGAACATCAAGCAGTACAGGTTCAAGAAGGTCATCACGCACTGCCCGCACTGCTTCAACACCATCAAGAACGAGTTCCCGCAGTTCGGGGGTGAGTACGAGGTCGTCCATCACTCGGTGGTGATCCGTGAGCTGATCGACTCCGGTCGCGTGAAGCCCGCGCGCGGCACCGACCTCACCGTCGCGTTCCACGACTCCTGCTATCTCGGCCGCTACAACGGGATCATGGACGCGCCCCGCGAGGTCGCGAAGTCCGTGCCCGGCCTCAGGCTGATCGAGCTGCCGCGCAATCGCGAGCGCGGACTCTGCTGCGGCGGGGGCGGCGGGCACATGTGGATGGAGGTCCCGGCCAAGAAGCGCGTCAACATCATCCGCGTGGAGGAAGCGCTGGAGACGACGCCCAGGCCGGGCGTGGTGGCGACCGCGTGTCCCTTCTGTCTGGCCATGGTGGACCTCGGACGCAAGGTCGCGGGCGCGGAGGAGACGCTGCAGGTCAAGGACATCAGCGAGCTGGTGGCCGACAGCCTGCCCTGACGGGCGCTCGCTCAGATCCTCGCCGCGCCGGGCTCGTCCGATGGCGGCGCGCCCAGGGCCGCCCGTAGCAAGGCCGCGCGCTGCTGCACCTCCGACCAGAGCCGACCGCCCGTCAGTCCGCCGTCGACGACGAGCGCCTCGCCGTTGACGAACGTCGACTCGTCGCTCGCCAGCCACAGGGCCGCGCGCGCGATGTCGTCGGGCGCGCCCGCGCGCGGGATCGGCTGGGCCGTCTCCAGCACGCCCTTGATGAGCGGAATCGTGCCCTCGGCCTGCTCCGCCGACAGCCCGAAGCTCTTGCCGAAGATGGGCGTCGCGATGGCGCCGGGACAGATGCAGTTGACCCGGACGCCGTGCTCGCCCAGTTCCATGGCCACGGAGCGCGTGAGATGGATCACCGCGGCCTTGGCCGCGCTGTAGACGTGCGGGCCGAAGCCGGTGCGCAGCCCCGCCACGCTGGCTGTGCTCACGATCGAGCCCGCGCCCTGCCGCTTCATCAGCGGCGCGGCGTGCTTCATGCCGAGGAACACGCCGCGGAGGAGCAGCGCCACCGTGGCGTCGAAGCCGTCGACGGAGATCTCGTCGATGCCGCCGCGCACGCCCGCCGCGCCCGCGTTGTTGAACAGGCAGTCCAGGCGCCCGAACCGCTCGACGGTCTGGCGCACCGCCGCCTCGACGTCGGCCTCGCGGCTGACGTCGGTGTGCACGTAGAGCGCACGCGGGCCGACCTCGGACGCGAGCGCGCGTCCCGCCGCGTCCTCGATGTCCGCCACCACGACGGCCGCACCCTCCTCGGCGAAGAGTCGCACCGTCGCCGCGCCGATACCGCTCGCGCCACCCGTGATGAGCGCGACCTTGCCCGCGAGCCGCTGCATGCCGTCGTTCCCCTCAGTCCGGGATGCAGGCGGTGGCGGTGATCTCGATGAGCAGGTCGGGGTGGTTCAGCATCACCTCCACCGTCGTGCGGGCCGGCTTGTTCGTGGGGAAGTAGCGGCCGTACTCCTCGTTGTAGGCGGCGAGGTCCTCGCGCTTCGTGAGGTACGTCGTCACCGTCAGCACGTTGTCGAGCGAGGTGCCGGCGGCGGCGAGGATCAGGCGGATGCGTTCGAGGACGTTCCGCGTCTGCTCGCGGATGTCCTTGCCCACCGCGCCGGTGACGGGATGACGTCCGGTCTGGCCGGCGACGAACACGAGGTTGCCGAAGCGCGTGGCCGGGGACAGGTTGGGATTGGCGGCGGCGAGGTCGACGGCGATGGACTCTTTCCTCGGCATGGGCCCTCCTCACGCTAGACTCTCGACGCTCGACACGGCGCTCCCATCCCCGCTAGGGGAGGACGGACATGACCGCGTGTCTCGCCAAGCCTACGGCACGGACGCTCGTTCTGCTCGCGCTGCTCATCGCTACACGGGCGCGGTGTCGTCGCGGTTCAAGGACGTTCCCGTAC
>JBKPPN010000031.1:0-5703 GCA_046733575.1 Candidatus Methylomirabilota bacterium
GAAGCCGTGCCCGGGCAGATCGAGCGCGTACACGCGATGGCCCGCCGCGGCGAGCGCGTCGACGTTCTCCTTCCACCGGTCGGCCCGGGCGCCCACGCCGTGCAGGAGCACGATCACCGGGCCGCTGCGCCCCGCCTCGAGCACGCGCGTGCGCACGCCGGCGACACCGCGGGGATAGCTGATCATCAGGACTCCTTTCGCTGGGAGGCATTTAACTCCGACTGGCGCCCGCGCTTCAAGCCGACGGCTTCAGCGCGCGGCGGAGGATCTTGCCCGTGGGCCCCTTGGGCAGCTCGCGCATGATCTCCAGGCTCACCGGCACCTTGAACGAGGCGAGCCGTTCGCGGCAGAACGCGAGCAGCTCGTCCGCCTTCGCGACGGCGGATGGCTTGAGCGCCGCGAAGGCGATCGGGACCTCGCCGAGCAGCGTATCCGCGCGGCCCACCACGGCCACCTCGGCCACCGCGGGATGCTCGTAGAGCGTCGCCTCGACCTCCGCGGGATACACGTTCTGTCCGCCGCGGATGACGAGATCCTTCTTCCTGTCGACGATGTACGCGTAGCCGTCCGCGTCGACGTGGCCGAGGTCGCCCGTGTGCAGCCATCCGTTCACGAGCGCGGCCGCCGTCTCCTCGGGCAGCTTGTAGTAGCCCTTCATGACGTTCGGCCCGCGCACGCAGATCTCGCCCACGACGTCGGGCGCGACGCGCGCGCCCGCGTCGTCCAGGATCGCGACCTCCACGCCGGGAACCGAGCGGCCGATGGTGCGCGCGTGATGCAGCTCGCCCTCGGCGTTCAGCGTGACGTGCTGCATGGTGACCAGCGCGGTCGCCTCGGTGAGGCCGTAGCCCGTGAGCACCGTCATGTGCCGTCCGACGCGCTCGTGCGCGGTGGCCAGGAGCGTCGCGGGGACGGGCGCGCCGCCCACGAGCGTACGGCGGAACGACGAGAGGTCGACGCTGGTCGCGTGGGGATGGTCGAGCATCTTCTGCAGCATGGTCGGCACGGCGGGAAAGTACGTGCAGCGGTGACGCGCGATGGCGTCGAGGCACGCCCGCTCGTCGAACCGCGGCAGCAGGACCAGCGTGGCGCCCGTGACGGCCGGCGCGTTGATGCAGTGGTTCAGCGCGAACGTGTTGGAGAGCGGCAGCGCGCCCAGGATCACGTCGTCGGCGCCGACGCCGACCCAGGCCGGCGTCGGGTCGTAGTTGGCCTCGAGATTGGCCACCGTCAGCATCACGCCCTTCGCGCGCCCCGTCGTCGCGCTGGTGCAGAGCAGCAGCGCGAGATCGTCGCCGTCGACGGCGACGGGCGACGTCACGTCGCCGCTCGCGCGTCGCAGCGCCTCGGCAGGATCACCCTCGCCGCCGTCGAACACGAACACGTGACGCAAGACGGGGAACCGCGTCGTCGCGTCCCGTCCGACGCGCTCGACGAGCGCGGCCTCCGTGACCAGCACGTCGACGTCGCAGGAGCGGAGGACGTGGTCGATCTCGGTCGTGCGGTACTGCGCGTTGATCGGGACCACCGCGCCGCCCAGGAGGAACGCGGCGTACTCGACGAAGAGGAACTCCGGCCGGCTGGACAGCAAGAGGCCCAGGATGTTCCCGCGCCCGAATCCTGCGTCGCGCAGGCCCGACGCAAACCGCGACGCCTCGTCGCGCCACTGGGCGAACGTCCAGTGACGGTCGCCGAACACGAGGGCCGGCTGGTCGGGCCGCCGCGCCGCCTGGTCGAGCAACGGCTGGGCCCGGTTCCGCATCCGGACCCGCTCGGCGCTCAGGACGCCGCCGCGAGCGCGATGCCGAGCGACTGCATCTGCGGCGCCACGCGGTCTCGATCGGCGTCACCGCGCTCCATGCGTCACCTCCGACGACTGCCGACGGCCTCGCGACGACCTGGCTGCGTGGGGCAGTCTATCAGCCGGCGACGGCTACCTGGGACAGCGCGTCGGCGATCGTGCGAAGCTCCCGGCCGAGCAGCTCGATCCCGATCTCGCGCACCTGCTCCCGCACACCGACGACGACCACCACGTGGCTCACCGTGTCGGCCGTCGGCCGAACCGGCGCAGCGACGACCGTGACGCCCGTGATGTAGTGACCGGCATCGACGCCGTAGCCCTTCTGCCGCGTGGTGTCCACCTCGGCGCGCCACGTCGACAGCGACGGCGGTCGGTCCCAGCGCAGGCCACGGAACCGACGCTCGAGCCGGCTCCACGGATGGCCGCCGAAGGCGGCGATGCAGCGCCCCGACGCGCTGATGAGCGCCGGGTACCGGCTCCCGATGTCGACGTGCAGCCGCAACGCGTGATCCGGACGCGCGAGCGCCACCACGACGATGTGATCGAGCCCGAACACCTGGACCCCCATGGTCGTCACGCCGTGCCGGCGCGAGAGCCGGTCCAGCGCCGGCTGGACTTGCTCGGCGAAGCTGTTCTGGCGCAGCGCCGTCCGCGCCATCGTGAGCAGGCCGGCGTCGAGGCGATAGCGCTTGGTCGCGGGCTCGAATGCCACGAGCTCTTCCGTCACGAGCGCGCGGAGGATGTGCAGACACGTGCTCGGGATGAGCTCGAGCGCGCGCGCGACCGCGTTGACGCCGAGCGGCTCTTCGCTGCGGCCGAGGAGACGGAGAATGGCCACCGCGCGGGTCACGGCGGGAACCGCGCGCACGCGGACGGGCCTCGGGACGCGGGTGATGGTCATGGGTTGTCCTTATACAACGCACAGAGCGCATTGACAATCACCGCGACGGGTGATTCCATGACCACGCGCCGGGCCCGACGCGGCTCGCCATCGCACCATGGCACAGCTCACGCACTACACGACCTACGCGGACGCCCACCGACATTTCTCCGGCCAGGCGCTGTGGGACCTCTTCGACGGCACGCGCGCGTCGCTCAACATCGCGCACGAGTGCGTCGACCGTCACGCGCCGACGGGCCGCGTGGCCGTGCGCGTCGCCCACGCGGACGGGCGGGACGAGGTGGTCACGTTCGCGGAGCTCTCGGCGTGGTCGGGCCGCTTCGCGCACTGGCTCGCGGACCGCGGCATCGCGCGCGGGGACCGCGTCGCCATCATGCTGGAGCCGTCGCTGCCGTTCTACGTGGCCCTCTTCGGCGCCATCAAGCGCGGCGCCATCGCGGTGCCGCTGTTCACGCTGTTCGGCGAGGACGGCGTCCGCCTCCGCGTCGACGACTGCACGCCCCGCCTCATGCTGACCGGCGCGGACAAGGCGCTCACCGCGCGCGCCGTCTCCGGGCTCGACGTCGTGGTGGCGGACGACGCGCTGCTCGCCTCGCTCGCGCGCTATCCGGCCCGCTACGACGTGAGCAGCACGCCCGACGAGCTCGCCGTCTTCCAGTACACGTCGGGGACCACCCGCGAGCTGCCCGCCGCCGTCCGTCACACGCACCGCGCCATCGTGGTGCTCATGGTCGCGGCGCTCTACGGCACCGGCATCCGGCCCGGGGACGAGTTCTTCTGTCCCTCCTCACCGGCGTGGGGTCACGGGCTCTGGCACGGGACGCTGGCACCGCTCGCGCTGGGGGTCACCACCGGGACGATGGCGGGCAAGTTCGATCCCGTCCGGCTGCTGCGCGCGCTGCAGGACTACGGCGTCACCACGCTGTCCGCCGCCGCCACGCACTACCGGATGATGAAGACGTCCGGCGCGACGTCGCACTACCGCCACGCCATTCGCAAGCTCTCGTTCACCGGCGAGCCCATGGACAGCGACACGCGCGCATTCGTGGGAGCCACGTACGGCGTGCCCGTCTGCAGCATGTTCGGCACGACGGAGGTCGGCGTGATCCTGGCCGACTATCCCGGCGCGAGCGACTACGTCGTGAAGCCCGGCGCGCTCGGCAAGCCGGTGCCCGGCGTGCGCGTCGAGGTGCAGCGCCCGGACGGCACGCGGTGCGATCCGGACGAGCCGGGCGAGATCAAGGTGTGGCGGCGCGACGCGTGGTTCGCCACCAAGGACCGCGGCACCGTCGACGCCGACGGCTACTTCTTCCACGGCGGGCGCGCCGACGACGTCATCATCTCGGCGGGATGGACGATGAGCGCGGTCGAGATCGAGGACGTGCTCCTCAAGCATCCCGACGTGCGCGAGGCCGCCGTGATCGGCGTGCCCGACACGCTGCGGGGCCAGGTCGTGAAGGCCTTCATCGTCAGCACGCGCCCCGGCGACGACGCCTTCGCGCGCGAGCTGCAGGCGTTCACGCGCACGCGCCTGAGTCAGCACGAGTACCCGCGTCACGTCGCGTTCGTCCCTCACCTGCCGAAGACCCCCGCGGGAAAGATCCATCGCAAGGTCCTGCGCGATCTGGAGAGCCAGCATGCCAGCACGAGCTGAGACGACGGCCGCCACCACGCTGTTCCCCAAGATCACCGACCACGGGCTCGACGAGCTCCGCAAGCGCATCGGCGTGAAAATCACCGACACGCTGGAGCCGTGGTGCCACGAGGCCTCCCGCGACGGCATCCGTCACTACGCGCACGGCATCGGCGACGACAACCCCCTCTGGTGCGATCCGAGCTACGCGGCCACGACGCGCTGGGGCGGCATCATCGCGCCGCCGAGCTTCCTCTTCGCCACCAGCCGCATCATCTCCGGCTACGTGGGCGGCCTGCCCGGCGTGCACGCGATGTGGGCGGGGGCCGACTGGACGTGGCACCTGCCCGTGCGCAGGAACGACGAGATCGCCACGGAGGCATGGCTCAAGGATCTGGTCGAGCACGAGACGAAGTTCGCGGGTCGCGCGATCCAGCAGATCTATCACGTCGACTTCTACAAGCAGACGGGCGACCTCGTGGCGTCGGCAGACAGCTGGTGCTTCCGCACCGACCGCGACCTCGCGCGCGAGCATGGTACGAAGTACACCGCCGTGAAGGGGAAGCCGGCCAAGCGCTACACGGACGAGGAGCTCGCCGAGGTCTACCGGCTCTACGCGAACGAGGAGGTCCGCGGCGCCACGCCCCGCTACTGGAACGACGTGCGCGAGGGCGAGGCGCTGCCCACGATGGCGAAGGGGCCGATGACGGTGACCGGCTTCATCGCCTATGCGCAGGGCTGGGGTGGGCTCTACATCCGCGCCAACAAGATCGCGTGGAAGCAGATCAACCGTCACTCCGGGCTCGGCATCAAGAACCGCTTCGGCATCCCGGACTGTCCCGAGCGCGTGCACTGGGAGCACGAGTTCGCCACGATGGTGGGCGCGCCGGGCGCCTACGACTACGGCCCGGAGCGCTGCTCGTGGCTCACGCACCACCTGACGAACTGGATGGGCGACGACGGCTTCCTGCGTCGCGCCCACTGCAAGATCCGGCGTCACAATCCCGAAGGCGATACGCTGCGCATCGACGGCAAGGTCATCCGGAAGTTCGTGGAGGACGGCCGCCATCTCGTGGAGATCGAGCAGGAAGCGAAGAATCAGGACGGCGAGCTCTCGGTCGTCGGCGGCGGCACGATCGAGCTGCTCGCGCGCTGACGATCGAGGAAGCCCGAAAGGAACGAGGCATGGCGAACAAGCGTGACGTGACCGAGCGCGTGGTGTGGCCGCGCGGCCGCAAGACCGTCCAGTCGAGACCGGTGGCGCCGCGCCTCGCGAGCCTCGAGGGCAAGACGATCGGCCAGCTGTGGGACGACCTGTTCCGCGGCGACGAGATCTTCCCCATCCTCGAGCGCGAGCTCTGTCAACGG
>JBKPPN010000032.1:0-2653 GCA_046733575.1 Candidatus Methylomirabilota bacterium
GAGCTCACCGTCCACGCGCAGCTCCCGGCGCTCCTCCACGGCGCGCGCGACCCCCTCGACCCGGCTCTCGAACGAACGCCCCTCCAGCCCGGTGAGGACGACGTGGCCGACGTCGGACACGCGCAGGTAGCTGTGGAGCGCGGCGGTGAAGTCGAAGGGCCCCTCGCCGCTGTTGGTCACCGCGAGCTCGATCGCCAGTGACTCCTGCCCGAGCGCCACGCCGAGCAGGGCCTCGAACGCGAACGGCCAGACGGCGCGCGTCCGAGCGTCGTCCTCGAGCGCCAACGTGGCGTGCGTATGGCCGCTGTCGCGCCGGCCGCCGAGGAGGCGCCACGGGAGCACGCGCGCGAAGCCGTGCTTGGTTAGGGGGCCGTGGTCGGCGAACTGCGGGAAGATCACCGGAACGCCGCCGCGGATGGCGACGCCCGGCGCGAAGCGGGACGCGCTGCTGAGGAACAACCGCTCAACGCCGTCCGCCGTGCGCCAGGACGTCACGTGCGCCCCGTGCAGGTAGGCCTCGGCGCTGGCCATACCGCCGGGGTGTGAGAGGACGACCTTCTCCATCCCGCCCGACCCCCGCGCCGGCTGCACCGCTGCCCCCACGGTCCTCTCCGCGTCCCCGCTCCGCGCCGACATCGTCGTTAGGCGGCCACGGCCCGGCGGCTAGTCGCCCGCCGCACCGAGGTGCATGCGCCGCTCGAGCTTCGCGAAGCCCGCGTCGGCGGTCGCCTCACGCGTCGCGAGCGAGACGAGGATGCCGACGGCGAACGACAGCGGGATCGTCAGGAGCGCCGGGTTCTTGAGCGGGAAGGGGGCGCCCGGGTGCTTGAGGATGTCCACCTGCACGGTGGGCGAGAGATAGATGAGAACTAGCGTGAGGACGGTGCCGAGCACCATGCTCGCCACCGCGCCGGCGGTGGTGCAGCGGCGCCAGAAGATCGAGAGGACGAGCGCGGGGAAGTTCGCGCTCGCGGCGATGGCGAAGGCGAGCGACACCATGTAGGCGACGTTCTGCCCCTTGAAGGTGATCCCGAGCGCGATGGCGAGGAGCCCGAGGCCGACCGTCGCCGCGCGCGCCACGCGGAGCTGCTCGCGCGGCGACGCTTCCCCACGTCGGACGACGCCGACCCAGAGGTCGTGCGAGAGCGCCGCCGCTCCGGAGAGCGTGAGCCCGGCGACCACGGCGAGGATCGTCGCGAACGCCACGGCGGCGATGAAGCCGAGGAACGGGGTGCCCCCGAGGAACTCGGCGAGGAGCGGGGCGGCCATGTTGCCGCCCTTGTCCACGCTCGCGATGATCCCGGGGCCGACGAGCACCATCGCGCCGAAGCCGAGCACGAACGTCATGAGGTAGAAGAGCCCGATCAACCCCGTCGCGTAGAACACCGACGTCCGCGCCGCGCGCGCGTCGCTCACGGTGTAGAAGCGCATCAGGATGTGCGGCAGCCCCGCCGTCCCGAACATGAGCGCCATGCCGAGGGAGATCGCGTCGAGCGGTTTCGAGACGAGCTTCCCGGGCGCGAGCACCGCGTCGCCGTACTTCGCCGCGGCGGCCGCGAAGAGCCGCGCCGGGTTGAACCCGAAGCGCGCCAGCACGAGGGCCGCGAGCAGCGTTGCCCCGCCCATGAGCAAGGCCGCCTTCACGATCTGCACCCACGTCGTCGCGATCATCCCGCCGAAGAGCACGTAGGTGAGCATCGCCAGCCCGACGATCAGCACCGACGTCTCGTACGAGAGGCCGAACATCAGCTTGATCAGCCCCCCGGCGCCCACCATCTGCGCGATGAGATAGAGGGCGACGGTGGCGAGCGTGCCGCAGGCGGCCGCGATCCTGACCGGCGCCTGGCGCATGCGCAGCGCGACGACGTCGGCGAAGGTGTAGCGTCCGAGGTTTCGCAGCGGCTCGGCGATCAGAAAGAGCACCACCGGCCAGCCGACGAGCCACCCGGTGGAGTAGATCAGGCCGTCGAAGCCGGAGGTCGAGACGAGGCCGGCGATGCCGAGAAAGGACGCCGCGCTCATGTAGTCGCCGGCGAGCGCGAAGCCGTTCTGGCCGGCCGTCACGCTGCGGCCGGCGGCGTAGAAGTCCTCGGTGGTTCGCGTACGCCGCGCCGCCCAGTACGTGATGCCCAGCGTGACGGCGATGAAGAGGAAGAAGAACGTCATCGCCACCGCGTTGGGCCGGCCGATGGCCGTGCCCACCGGCGCGCCCGGGGGGGCGGCGGGGTTGCCGCCGGCCTGTGTGGGCGTGGGCGCGAGGAGGAGCGTCGCCGCGAACAGGAGCGGAGCCGTCACCGCTTGAGCGCCCCCACCGCGGCGTCGTAGTGCGCGTTCGCCCAGCGCACGTACACCCAGGTGAGCGCCCACGAGGCGACGATGACGAAGGCGCCGAGCAGGATGCCGAGGGTGAGCCCGCGCCCGACCGGACGCGCGAGGAGCGCCTTGTCGTAGGCGATGAGCGCGATGAAGCCGAAGTAGATCACCATCACCGCGGCGGTGAGCGTTCCGGCCACCTTCCACCGAGCCGCGCCGAGCGCCGTCAGCCGCTGTTCGCGGTGTTGCTCGCGATCGTGCATCGAGTCCCTCGCCGAGTTCGGGCCGCGGGCCGCGCACGCGCGCCGACCACGCGCGTGCGCGGCCCGTCATTCACCAC
>JBKPPN010000033.1:0-3498 GCA_046733575.1 Candidatus Methylomirabilota bacterium
CCCCAGAGGGGGCCGGTTTTCGCCGGAGACAATCGTCCGCGGCTCGCTCCGTCATGCTCGGCGCGCGTAACGGCGACGACGGCTCGCCATGACGGCGTCTCCGCACGGCCCCTCGCCCCGCGCCGGCCCCGCGCCACCCGCGCGCGTTGCGGTTGATGGCACGCATACATCACTCGCGTGACCGAGAAAGGACACGATTCATGGATCGTCGATCGTTTCTGAAGGCTGGAACAGCGACGGTTGTCGCGACGGCGGTGGGTCCGGTTCGGCGAGGGATCGGGCAGGATGCAAAGACCCTCGTCGTGGCTTGGGATACCGATATCGACACGCTGGATCCGGCGCAGTTCAAGGCGATCGGGGGGTACGTGACGGTCGCGAACTGCTACGACACCGTCATCGGGTGGAAGGTGCGGCCGATTCAGGGGAAGCCCGGGTTCTTCCGGTCGCAGCCCGGGGAGTGGGAGCCGGGGATCGCGGAGTCGTGGGCGCAGGAGCGGGGTGGGGCGACGCTCGTGTTCAAGATCAGGAGGAATGCGAAGTTTCCCAGCGGGCGGCCCGTCACCGCGCAGGCGGTGAAGTATTGCTTCGATCGGGGGCTGCAGTCGCCGGGGTACATGCGGCTCGTCATTCCCGCGCTCATCCAGGTGGATTCGCCGGAGCAGTTCCAGGTCCGGGACGACTACACGTTCGCCATCAACATGAAGGCGCCCACGCCGATGGCGATGGACGTCGTGGCGCTGTCGAACAACGCCATCATCGATCCCGACGAGGCGAAGGCGCACGCCACGTCGGCCGATGCGTGGGCGGGTGAGTGGCTGAAGCGCAACATCGCGGGGGTGGGGCCGTACCGGCTGACCAGGAACGAGCCGGGCGTGGAGATCGTGCTGGAGGCGACGAAGGGCAGTTACTGGCGGCCGGCGCCGTACTTCGATCGCGTCGTGCTGAAGTTCGTGCCGAACGAGGCCGATCGAGTGCTGCTCCTGAAGAAGAAGGCGATCGACATGGTGGTCGGCCGCCCGGGGCTGTCGCCGAAGAACGTCAAGAGCCTCGAAGGTGAGCCGGGACTCAAGGTCTTCAGCGTGCCCGACACCACGTGTCACTGGCTGTGCATGAACACGCAGAAGCCGCCCTTCGACAACGTGAAGGTGCGGCAGGCCATCAACTACGCGATTCCCATCCAGGCCATCCTGCCCAACGTGCTGTACGGCTACGCCACGCAGATGAAGTCGCCCGTGCCGCATCTCACGCCGGGACACAGCGACACGCTGTCGCCGTACAAGTACGACCTCGAGAAGGCGCGCCAGCTCATCAAGGAGGCGGGCGTGACGCCGGGGCCCCTCGAACTGGCGGTGCGGGTCGGCTACACCACGCACGAGCAGGCGTCGGTGTGGATCCAGCGCGAGCTGGAGAAGCTCGGCTTCAAGGTGACGATCGTCAAGGAGACCGACGCCGCGTTCCGCCAGGCCGCCATCAAGGGGAATCACGTGCTGTCGCTGGAGTCGTTCCAGTCCTGGGTGAACGATCCCTGGTATCACCTCGTCTTCAACTTCCACACGAAGTCGAAGTTCACCAACGCGTCGTTCTACTCCAACCCCGTGCTCGACAAGCACATCGACGAGAGCATGCACGAGACCGATCCGAAGAAGCGGCTCGGCAACGTGCTCATCGCCCAGAAGATCCTCATCGACGACGCGGTGTGGGGCTTCCTCTGGTACGACTCGTGGACGCGCGTCATGAAGTCCGACCTGGTGGGCCTCGAGAAGCGCTGGGACACGTTCGAGCGGTACTACGCGGTGCGCCGAGGGTAGACATGGCGGAGATGGAACGCGCGGGCGCCGACGCGCGGCCGGCGCCGGGCGGTCGCTGGGTCGGACGCGCCATCAAGCGCGTGGAGGACGAGCGCTTCATCACGGGGCGCGGCCGCTACGTCGACGACGTCCAGCTGCCCGGCACGCTCCACGTCGCCCTGGTCCGCTCGCCCCACGCCCACGCCGGCGTCCTCGGCGTCGACGTGCGCCGGGCGCGCGCCCATCCCGGCGTGGTCGACGTGGTCACGCTCGCCGACCTCGCCCACGTGAAGGTGATGCGCTCCGACGTGATGGAGGCCGAGGTGTGCCGGACGTCGGAGTGGACCGTGCTGGCGCGAGACGTGGTGCGCTATCCCGGCGAGGCGGTGGCCGCCGTGATCGCCGCGGACCGCTATGTCGCCGCGGACGGAGCGGCGCTCGTGGACGTGCGCTACGAGCCGCGCGCCGCTGTCACCGACGTCGACGACGCGCTCCGGCCCGACGCGCCGCGCGTCCACGAGAGCTGGCCGGATAACGTGCTGCTGCGCGCAACGGGCGGCGGCGGCGACGTGGCGCGGGCGTTCGAGACGGCTGACGTGCGTCTGCGCGAGACGTTCCAGTCGTCGCCGGTCACCGCGGTGCCGATGGAGCCGCGCGGCTGCCTGGCGGCCGTCGATCCCGCCAGCGGCATCCTGACCCTCTGGACGTCGAACCAGATCCCGCACGTCGTGCGCTCGCTGCTGGCCGATCACCTCGAGCATCCCGAGCATCTCGTGCGCGTGATCTGTCCCGACATGGGCGGCGGCTTCGGGATCAAGACGCACTTCTATCCCGAGGAGCTGCTCGTGGCCGCCCTCGCCCTGAGGCTGCGTCGACCCGTCAAGTGGATCCAGACACGCAGCGAGGACCTCGCGTGCAACACCTACTGTCGCGACCATCGCCTCACCGTCGACATCGCCGCCACGCGGGACGGCCGGTTGCTCGGCATGCGAGCCCGGGTGGAGATGAACGGCGGCGCGTACGCCATCCTGCCCGGCTTCAGCTCCATCCTCGAGGCGACGGGCGCGGCGCGCCAGGTGCTCGGTCCGTACCGCGTTCCCGCGTACGCCTACGAGGCGGTCGCCGTCGTGTCGAACCGGACGCCGCGCGGCGCGTATCGCGGCGTCGCGATGGTGACCACGACCTTCGCGATCGAGCGCCTCATGGACGCGCTCGCCGCTCGGGTCGGCGTGGATCCGGTCGAGGTGCGTCTGCGCAATCTCATCTCGGCCGACGAGTTCCCGTACCGGAACGCCCTCGGCACCACGTACGAGCCGGCGAGCTTCGTGGAGTCGCTGCGCGAGGCGCTGCGCGCCGGCGACTACGCGGCGCTGCGCGCCGAGCAGGCCCGGCGGCGCGCCGCCGGCCGTCGCGTCGGCATCGGCATCGCGACGTACGCGGAGTTCACGTCGCCGAGCGCGAAGGCGCTGGCGTGGCGCGGCATCGTCCGCGTCCCCGGCTTCGACTCGACGACGGTCAAGATGGATCCCACCGGCAAGGTGCGCGCGTACACGAGCATCACCGCGATGGGCCAGGGCATCGAGACGACCTTCGCCCAGCTCATCGCCGACGAGCTCGGCGTCGACGTGCGCGACGTGGCGGTGAGCGCGGGCGACTCGACGCTGGCGCCCTACGGGAGCGGCGCCTTCGCCAGTCGCGGCGCGGTGGTGGG
>JBKPPN010000034.1:0-7333 GCA_046733575.1 Candidatus Methylomirabilota bacterium
GAGTATGCGAAGCCGCGCGTGCGCTTGCCCGGCGGACGGGCCCAGGGCGCGCTGCCCTTCGTGGTCAAGCGGTTCTTCCTGTTCCGCACCGATCACAGCCGGCGCGTGTTCGTGCCGCAGGTCGACTTCGTCACCGCGCCGGGGATCTCGCCACCCGAGGTCTACCGCCTGGGCGGACTGTCCGCGGTGATCACCGACCTCTGCGCCTTCGACTTCTCGCGCGAGCGCGGGCGACTGGAGCTGGCGAGTCTGCACCCGGGCGTGACGGTGGCAGACGTGCAGGCGAAGACCGGGTTTCCGGTGGCGAGCGCCGCCACGGTCGTGCCTTCTCCCACCCCGACGTCAGACGAGCTCGCGCTGCTGCGCGGTGACGTCCGCGCCGAGCTGGAGAACTTCTACCCGGAGTACGTGCGCGCCCACGCGTAGCTCATGACCGATCTCGGCGCCGCAGCCAAGCTCCGGGCCGCGTTCGAGCTCAGCCCGACCATCCTCGCCGTGAGCGGTCTCCAGAGCGGCCGCTTCATCGAGGTCAACGAGGCGTTCCTCCGGACGCTCGGGTACACGCGAGACGAGATCGTCGGCCGCCGCATCGATGAGCTGAATCTCTGGGTCGATCCGGACGTGCGGATGCAGGGGCTGGCCGGCATGCGCGAAGGGCAGCCCGTGCGCAACATGGAAGCGCGCTTTCGCACCAAGAGCGGTGGTGAGATCGTCGCCATCGCCAACGCCGACCTGGTCGAGGTCGACGGGCAGACGTGCGTCTTGACCGCGCTCATGGACATCACGGCCCGCGTGCGCGCCGAGCAGGCGCTGCGCGAGAGCGAGGAGCGGTTCGCGCAGGCCTTCAACGCGAATCCGCTTCCGATGACGGTCACCAGCCTCCCCGACGGTCGCCATCTTGCCGTGAACGATGCCGCCGTCCGCCACAGCGGTTACACGCGCGACGAGATGGTCGGCCGGACCACCGTCGAGCTGGGCATGTGGGTCGATCCCCAGGCGCGCGAGCAGCTCATGGCGGCGGTCCGGACGGATGGGGGCGCACGCGACTTCGAGATGGTCTTCCGGACGAAGTCGGGCGCTGTCCGCCATCTGCTCGTGAGTCTCGAGATCATCACGTACGGTGGCTCGCCCGCCGTCCTGACCGTGGCGCTCGACATCACCGAGCGGAAGCACTTCGAGGCGATGCAGGAGGCACGACGCGCCGAGGCCGAGACGCTCGCGCGCGCCAAGGACGAGTTTCTTGCCATGCTGGGTCACGAGCTTCGCAACCCGCTCGCGACCATCACGAACGCGCTCGCCGTGATGGACCGCATCGCGGGCGGCGACGACCTCGGACGGTTCACCGGCATCATCCGACGGCAGACCGTGCATCTCACCCGCCTCGTCGACGACCTGCTCGACATCGCGCGTCTCACCTCGGGGAAGATCGGGCTCCGCCTCGAGACCGTGGACCTGCACGACATCGCGCTGCGGTCGCTCGATGCGCTGCGCGAGGCGGGACGCACGTCGCAGCACGACGTGGCGGTGGAGGGCGAGTCCGTCCGCGTCGAAGGCGATCCCGCGCGGCTCGAGCAGATCACGACGAACCTGCTCGACAACGCGCTGAAGTACACGCCGTCGGGCGGTCGCGTGCGCGTGGCAACGGGACGGCTGCACGGTGACGCCGTGCTCTCCGTGCGCGACACCGGCGTCGGCATCGCCCCGAACCTGCTCCCCATCGTCTTCGATCTGTTCGTGCAGGAGCCCCAGGCACTGGACCGCGCGCGCGGCGGCCTCGGTCTCGGGCTGACGCTGGTGAAGCGCCTCGTCGAGCTGCACGGCGGCTCGGTGGGGGTCGCGAGCGACGGGCCCGGTCGCGGCAGTGAGTTCACCATCCGATTGCCCCTCGCGGACGAGCCCGGCGGTCAGAAGGGCGGCGACGAGGGAGCGACGGCGGTCCGGGCGGGCCGGCGTCGGGTCGTCATCGTCGAGGACCATCCCGACGCCCGCGAAAGCCTGACCCTCCTCCTCGAGCTCGCCGGTCACCAGGTGCAGGGATTCGAGGACGCCGCGACCGCCCTCGCCCGGATGGCCGACCTCGAGGTCGACGTCGCGCTCATCGACGTGGGGCTGCCCGGGATGGACGGCTACGACCTCGCGCGGGCCATCCGGGGCGTGCCGGCGAGGCGCGACCTCTACCTCGTCGCGCTCACCGGCTACGGCCAGACCGAGGACCGGCAGCGCGCGCTCGACGCGGGCTTCGACGTGCACCTGACGAAGCCCGTCGATCCCGACACGCTCGAGAGGGTCCTCGCCCAGCTGCCCACGCCGCGCTGAAGCTTCGCGGAGATCCGGGGATCTCCGTGCTATACAAAATTTCAATGCGTGATCTCGGGGTGCGTATCGCCGTCGTCGCGGCGTTGCTGTTCGTGGCCGGCTGCGAGCAGCAGAAGCAGGCGATCGTCGAGGATTTGCCCGCGGCGCGACAGCAGAAGGCGCGCGGGGACGCACAGTCGATCGTCACGGCCGCCAAGATGTACCAGACGCTGTTCGGCGAGGCGCCGGAGTCCGTCGACGCGCTGACGCGCGAGCAGACGGTGAACGGCGTGACGGGCGGGCCTTTTCTTGCCCGCGTTCCCGAGCCGCCGACGGGGTGGTCGCCCTATCGCATCGCGAAGCGCGACGACGGGACCGTCAGCGTGACGTCGTCGGGGGAGGGAAAGACCGCCGGCGCGCCGTGAGGGCGCTCATCTCCAGAGACGGGCGCTCGCGAGTCGCGCGCCTTCCGCCATGCTCGTCAGCTTCGCCCACACGATGTCCGGGTCGACGGCCGCCTGCCCGACCCAGGTCCCGAAGCCGCAGTCCGTGCCCGCGATGACGTTCTCTCGACCCACCAGCTCGGCGTAGCGCGTGATCCGCTGCGCGACGAGTTCCGGGTGCTCGATGAAGTTCGTCGTCGAGTCGAGCACGCCGGGGATCAACACCTTGCCCTCCGGAAGCTTCACGCGCTCGAACACCGTCCACTCGTGAGCGTGACGGGGATTGGAGGCCTCGAACGAGATGCCGGCCGCGCGCGCGGTGAAGACGACGTCGATGATGTCGGCGAGCGGGACGTCGTGGTGGTGCGGCCCTTCGTAGTTGCCCCAGCAGACATGAAGGCGCGCCTGGTCCGGCGGCACGTTGGCGAGCGCGTGGTTGAGCGCCTCGATGTGGAGCGCGGCCATGCGGCGGAAGCCGGCGATGTCGAGGTCGGCGAACTGGATGTGTCGGCCCATGCCGAGGTCGGGACAGTCGATCTGCAGCACGTAGCCGGCCCGGGCCACCGTCTCGTACTCGTGCTTCATGGCGTCGGCGATCGCAGCGATGTAGCGCTCGTGCGTGCCGTAATGCTCGTCGCGGAAGAAGAGCGAGATGACGCCTGGCGACGCGGCGCTCATGAAGACGTCCTCTCGCCTGACACCCGCGAGGGCGGCGGTGAGATTCGCCACGTCCGTGGCCGCCGCCTGGGGATCGCGCACGCCGATCGGGCCGTTGCACGCCGGCGTCTTGCGACGGGCGCGTCCGGGATCGCCGAACACGCGCTTGCCGAACTCCGGGAAGTCGACGAGGTCCTGATAGGCGAGGGGATGGCTCTGACCGCCGAAGCCCGTCAGACGGTCCTTCACGTAGGTGGCGTAGCTCGGCTTGCTCACCTCGCCGTCGTTCACCACGTCGATGCCCGCCGCCGCCTGCTTGCGCACGATCTCCGCCACGGCGCCGCGAACGCGCGTCGCGAGTGCGGCGCGATCGACCGGCTGGCCCTCTTCCTTGGCGAACATCGTCTGCACGAGGTCGGCCGGGCGCGGCAGGCTGCCCGTGTGCGTGGTGAGGATGCGGTCGACGCTGCGGCGCATGGCTCCCTCCTCTGTCGTCCGGCAGGGATGATACCGTGACGCGTTGGCGCCGACAGGACACGGTGAGCCCGATCAGGACGTCGCCTTCATGCGCGAGGCGCTCCTCGAGGCGCGTCGGGCACTCGAGGCTGGCGAAGTCCCCGTCGGGGCCGTCGTCGTCGTCGACGGCGCGGTCGTCGCGCGCGCGTGCAACGCGCCCATCGCGCTCGCGGATCCCACCGCGCACGCCGAGGTTCTCGCGTTGCGCGCGGCGGGCGCGGCGACGGCGAACTATCGGCTGACCGGCGCGACGCTCTATGCCACCGTCGAGCCGTGCGCGATGTGCGCCGGCGCGGCGCTCCACGCGCGCATCGGCCGGCTCGTGTACGGGGCGCCGGATCCGAAGGCGGGTGCGGTGGAGTCGCTCTACCGGCTCCTTGCGGACGAGCGCTCGAACCACCGCGTCGTGACGGTTTCCGGCATCCTGGCGGACGAGAGCCGGACGCTTCTGCGCGAGTTCTTCACTTCGCGGCGCTGAGCCGCACCGACCATTTTGCCGTCTTCCCACGGTCGGCACCGGCATTGGCTCGTGCTCGACCCTGCGCCGCGAAACAACGGGCGCAGCGGGCTCGGAGCGTCGGCGGAGTCGGCACGGGGCGTTGCCCGGGTGCGTGGGGCGGCGTACTGTAGATGTATCGACACCGGCCGGGGCTTCGATGGCGGCGTGTCGGGGGATTTTATGAGACGGGTTTTGGCCGTGACGCTTGTGCTCGTGATGATCGTCGCTTGCCTTGGCGTCGCGCCGGTCGAGGCGCGCGGGGGTGGCGGTCGTGGCGGCGGCGGGGGGCATCACGGCGGTGGGCACGGGCATTTCCACGGTCGAGGGCGGGTGTTCGTCGGGGTGTCGCCGTTCTTCTTCGGGCCGTACTGGGGCGGTGGCTGGTATCCACCCTACGCCTACGCGCCGTCGGTCGTCGTGCAGGAGCCGCCCGTTTACATCCAGCAGAATCCCGGCAGTGCCGGTATGTGGTACTACTGCCCGAGCTCCAGGGCCTACTATCCCGCCGTCTCGTCGTGCCCCGAGCCCTGGGTGCCCGTCCCGCCGCAGCACTGACGTCGGCGCTCGCGCAGGCTTCCTGACGGAGACTCACACTGGCGATCCGCGCTCGCGCACTGTCGTGAGCAGTGAGATACGGCAACTTCCGATTCGACTTTGCGGCGGGGTGGCCGAGCCGGGTCGAACGTATCCCACTCGAAATGGCGCGACAGCCGTACGGGTGGAGGCAGCCTGTCGCTCGGTGAGTCGTGATTTCCCGGGAGCACGCGCTTCGGCACACGCGCGCTTCCCGTGTCGTTGCCGCCGGGGTAAACTTGCGCACCGCATCGTCTCCCGATCACCCAGTGGCTGCTGTGGAGACGATCGGGGTAGGCCGTGCGGCGATGGTCCCCGCGCCGGTGGCGTCGACGGGGTCGGTGGTGTGGAGCGTCGAGAAACTACGAGATGGTATCCGCTCGCCAGCTCTCGTGACGGGTGAGATACTGGCCAAACTGCTGATTCGATTGCGCGGAGGGGTGGCCGAGCCCGGTCGAAGGCGTCCGACTCGAAATCGGATAGGGGCGTGAGTCCCTCGGGGGTTCAAATCCTCTCCCCTCCGCCAAATCTTCTGTGGTGATGCCTGCTGATGACGCCGTGACGTGCGGAGAGGTGACCGAGCGGCCGAAGGTGCGGCACTGGAAATGCCGTGTACGGGCAACCGTACCGCGAGTTCAAATCTCGCCCTCTCCGCCAAATCTCTTATCTGGCCCCGCGGCCTTCGCGCCCGGGGTACGGGCGAGCGTGACCCGTGGTGATTTCGTGCGCGGTTCGTTCGGTGTCGATGTGGCCGTGCTAGATGGGGAGTTAGCGGTGCCCTGTAACCCGCAATCCGCTTCAGCGGGGTTGAATTCCCTCTCGAGGGCGGTTCGTGTCGAGTGAGCCACGTGGGACGGCGATGAAGGTTGGGCCCCACGCAACGAGAAACGTCGAACCCCGCCAGGCCCGGAAGGGAGCAACGGTAAGGCGCCTCTCTCGTGTGCCGTGGGAGTACCTGGCTGGAGCTGGCTCCATGTGGAGATCGCGGTATGGATCGTTCGAAGGTGGGTGCACGGTCATTTGACGTACCAGGTTCTCGCCCGCAAGTGGCGGCCGCAGGCATTCGAGACGGTGGTGGGCCAGGACGCCATCACGCGCACGATCAAGAACGCGCTGGCTTCCGGTCGCATCGCGCACGCGTACCTGTTCGCGGGTCCGCGCGGGATCGGCAAGACGACCACCGCGCGCCTGCTCGCGAAGGCGCTCCTCTGTCCCGAGCGTAAGCAGTCCGAGCCGTGCGGGGGGTGCGCGGTGTGTCGCGAGGTCACCGCGGGCACCGCCGTCGACGTCATCGAGATCGACGGCGCGTCGAATCGCGGCATCGACGAGATCCGCACGCTGCGCGACAACGTCAAGTACGCCCCGTCGCGCGGACGCTACAAGGTCTACATCATCGACGAGGTCCACCAGCTCACCGAGGCCGCCTTCAACGCCCTGCTGAAGACGCTCGAGGAGCCGCCGCCGCACATCGTCTTCATCCTCGCCACGACGGATCCCCGCGACATCCCCGCCACCGTGCTCTCGCGCGTGCAGCGCTTCGACTTCCATCCCATCGGCCCGGAGGCGCTCCTCGCCACGCTGACGACGATCCTGGGCGAGGAGAAGATCGCGTTCGAGCCGGGCGCGCTGCCCGTGATCGTCCGCGCCGCCCAGGGCTCGCTGCGCGATGCGCTCTCGCTGCTCGATACCGCGATCGCCTACGGCGGCGGCGCGCTGCAGGCGGACACGGTGGCGACGCTGTTGGGCGTCACTGCGCCGGAGGCCGTCCGCGCCTTCGCGGGCGCGCTGATCGCGCACGACGCGACGGCTGCGCTCGAGGCCATCGACCGTGCCGCACGTGACGGCGAGGATCTCCCCGCGTTCACGCGCGACGTCATCGAGCTGCTCCGCCGGGCGCTCGTGCTCAAGGCGGCGCCGACGGCGAAGCTGGCGGATCTCAGCCACGCCGAGGCCAACGATCTCAGATCGCTCGTGGAGGGCATCGGACTCGACGAGCTCCTCTACCTGCTCCGCGCGTTTCTCGAGGCCGACGAGCTCATGCGGGAGTCGCCCCATCCGCGCGTCGAGCTCGAGATCGCCGCGGTGCGCGCCACGCAGCGTCCGAAGCCCCAGGACCTCGGCGCGCTGTTGAAGCGCGTCGACGAGGCCGAGGCGCGTCTGCGGCAAGCGGGGCTCGCGGCGCCCGCCCTGCCTGTGAGTCACGCGCAGGAATCGCTGCTCGGCGTCGCACCGTCGACGTCTGCGCCGTCGACGCGGACGTCGCCCGACGCTCGGCGGATGCCGTCGGCGGCGCCGCGACCGTCGGGTCCGTCACCGCGCGAGACGGCGCCGCCCGTGCGCGAGCCCGCGC
>JBKPPN010000035.1:0-2894 GCA_046733575.1 Candidatus Methylomirabilota bacterium
GAAGGGCAGGGCGCCGGCAACGAGGCCGAGGCCGAAGAAGAACGGACCGCCCCGGCGGCACCTCGCCGTGCGAACACCGAGAGGAAGGACGGCCAGCGTGACAATGCCCGCGTACCCGGTCAGGATGGCGAACTGCCAGGCGCCCCACGTCTCCTTGCCCGTACCGAAGTAGTCGGGCATGAGAAACGTCGCCGCCGATCTGAGGGGCGCGGTGAACATCGGCGTCCACTGACGGCGGTAGGCGAAGACGAAGCTCTCCCGGACGTACTCGAGGAAGGGCACCAGCTGGACGGCGGCGAGCCCCAGTCCCAGGACCACCGCCGCGGCGTAGCGGGGAAGGAACGTGCGCGGGGCGCCACGTGCGCGCGCCAGCGCCCAGGCAGTCGTGACGACGAGCGCCTGCGCCATCGCCTGCGGGTACCCGGCGAACACGTCGAGGGCCACCACTGCCGCCAGCACGACGAGCGTCCGACCGCCGCGACGTTCGCGCAGCCGCTCGGTGGCCGCGAGGAGCACGGGCAGCCAGATCAGCGTCGACGCCACGGTCCACTGAAGCCACCCGATGACGGGCGCGCTCAGCATGAATGCGCACGCGCCGGTGAAGGCGGGCACGCGGGCGACGTCGAGGACGCGCAGGAGCCAGTACGTGGCGAGGCCGATGGCGTACAGCTTCGTCCACGAGAGAAGCGTCACGCCGAGCCAGGGCGGAAAGACGACGGCGAGATGCGTGAGCGGAAAGAGCAGCGCGCTCTGCCCGTTGCCGAAGAAGGGCGCGCCCGTGTACTCGTGCGGGTTCCAGAGCGGGAAGACGCCGCTCCGGATCTGGTGAGCCGCATAGACCAGCCACGGATGGAACATGACCGCGATGTCGGTCAGGGCGGGATTGGCCGGTCGCCCCGGCGGGATGACGGCGTGCCACGGCGGGTGCTCGCCGAGGATGTTCATGGGCGACATCGTCCGGCCGGTGACGAGGGGCGGGAGGAACACCGCGGACGTGACGACGAACAGCGTGAGGACGGCGACGAGGTCGGGACGACGACGACACCACGCGCCCGGCCACGACCGAGGCGGCGAGGGCGCGTTCAGGGAGCTCAGCGCGCTAGCGTCCCGGGGCGGGAATGCCGGTGTGCGAGGTGAGTCCGCCGTCCGCGACGAGCGCGGCGCCCGTGATGAACGAGGCGTCGTCGGAGGCCAGGAAGCACACCGCGGCGGCGATCTCCTCGGCGGTGCCGAGACGTCCGAGAGGATGGGCCTGCTCCAGCCGCTCGCGGTAGCGACGCTTGCTCTCGGCGTCGCCGCCCGCGCCGGCGCGGTGCAGCCAGTGCGGCACGGGCGCGTTGTCGCCGAGAAGCGACCCGAGAAGCGGAGTCTCGATCCCGCCCGGACACACGCAGTTCACGCGGATGCGATGGCGCGCCAGCTCGATGGCGGCGTTGCGGGTGAGGTTGATCACGCCGGCCTTGGCCGCGTTGTAGGCGGCGAGGCCATAGTCGCCCGCCAGGCCGGAGATCGACGCGGTACTGACGATCGCGCCGCCGCCCTGACGGCGCATGATCGGGATCGCGGCGCGGATGCCGAGGAACGGCGCGGTGAGGTTCACCGCGAGCGTGCGGTTCCAGCCCTCCACGCTGATCTTGTCGATCGGCCCGGCCTCGAGCAGCGTGGCGTTGTTGTGCAGGACGTCGAGGCGGCCGAAGGCGTCGACCGCGCGCGCCACCATCGCGTCGATCGCGGCCGGAACGGCGACGTCGGTCTCGCACGCCACCGCGCGGCCGCCCGCCTTCGCGATCTCGTCCGCCACGCGCTCGGCGCCGGCGGTATTGATGTCGGCGATGACCACCGCGGCGCCCTCCCGCGCCAGCCGCCGCGCTGTCGCCGCGCCGATCCCGGACGCCGCGCCCGTGACCACGGCGACCTTGCCGTCGAAGCGTCGCGCCGTGTCGGCCGTCATCGTGCGATGTCGAGGCGACGCGAGCGGGCGGCCGTCACGGTCGGTCGAGCCCGTAGAGCTCGGCCACGTTGTCGTGCAGGACCAGGTCGCGCTCGTCCTCGGTGAGCTCGGCCGCCTGCTTGGCGAGCACGGACTGCGAGTGCGGCCACGTCGAGTCGCTGTGCGGGAAGTCGTTGGCCCACATCAGGCGCCGGACGTTGCAGAGGTCCTTCACCTGGAAGGCCACGTGGTCGTCCTGGAACGTGGTGTAGACGTGCTCGCGGAAGTAGTCGCTCGGCATCTGCGTGAGGGCCGACCCGGTCAGCCAGTAGCGGTGGCGCTCCCATGCGTGGTCCATGCGGTACATGAAGTGCGGCACCCAGCCGGCGTCGGCCTCGACGCAGACGAGCTTCAGCCGGGGATGCCGCTCGAACACGCCACCGAAGACGAACATGCCGATGATGTCCTGGCATCCCCGGATGATCGACATGAAGGAGTTGATCTTCGGGCCGCGCGTCTTGAACGTGTCCTGCTGGCTCGTGAGGATGTGGAAGCTCAGGGGCAGGCCGAGATCGACCGCGGCCTCCCACACCGGCGCGTACATCGGATCGTCGTAATCGGCCACGGCGGGATTGCCGGGCATCATCACGCCACGCAGGCCGAGCGTCTTGATCCGTTGAAGGTCCGCGATGCCGTCCGCGACGGAGCGCATCGCGGTCTGGCCGATCCCGAGCAGGCGATCGGGATGCGCGGCGGAGTACTCGGCAATCCACATGTTGTAGGCGTCGAAGCACGCCTGCTTGAAGTCGAAGTCGGGATGGTTGCACAGCATCATCCCGACCGTCGGGTACAGGATCTCGGCCGCCACGCCGTCGCGATCCTGGTCGGCCAGGCGCGCCTCGGGATCCCAGCCGCCGCGGTGCATGTCCTCGAAGCGCGCGTCGAACATCCGCAGCTCGTGCGC
>JBKPPN010000036.1:0-9669 GCA_046733575.1 Candidatus Methylomirabilota bacterium
TCCGACCGGATGCGGGCGCCATCCGCCTCGACGGCGAACGCATCGACGGGCTCGCCGCGCACCGTCGCACCGCCCGCGGGCTGGCCCGGACGTTCCAGAACATCCGGCTCTTCCCCTCGCTCACCGTCCTCGAGAACGTGATGCTCGGACGTCACTGCCGCACCCACGGCGGCCTGCTCGCGCCGCTCGTGCCCGCCGCGCTGCGCGCGGGCGGCGACCGACCGACGCGCGCGCGCGCGCGTGACCTCCTCGACTTCGTCGGCCTCGCGCATCGCGGTGCCGAGCGCGCCGTCGATCTTCCGTACGGCGAGCAGCGTCGCGTCGAGATCGCCCGGGCCCTCGCCACCGATCCGCGCCTGCTCCTCCTGGACGAGCCGTGCGCGGGCATGACGCTGGCGGAGACGAGCGCGCTCGAGCCGCTCATCCGTCGCGTGTGCGAGGCGGGGATCACGATCTTGCTCATCGAGCACAAGATGTCGTTCGTGATGACGCTCTCGCGCGTCGTCACCGTGCTGAACTTCGGCGAGAAGATCGCGGAGGGGCCGCCCGCCGTCGTCCAGCGCGACGCGCGCGTCATCGAGGCCTACCTTGGCGTCGACTGACGCCGCGCTGCTCGAGGTCCGCGACCTCGACGTGGCGTACGATCGCATTCGCGCGCTCCACTCCGTCAGCCTGCGCGTGGGCGAGGGTCGCATCGTGGCCCTGATCGGCTCGAACGGCGCCGGCAAGACCACGCTCCTGCGCGCGATCTCCGGCGTGCTGCGTCCCGCCTCGGGCGCCATCGACTTCGCGGGCGCCAGCGTGGCGCGTCTCGGGATGCACGAGATCGTCCGTCGCGGCATCGTCCAGGTCCCGGAAGGCCGCGGGATCTTCACGCGCATGACGGTGCGCGAGAACCTCGCCATGGGGGCATTCGCGCGCGACGCGCGGGGCGTCGCGGACGACCTGGCGCGCGTCTTCGCGCTGTTCCCGATCCTCGAGCGGCGTCGCCGCCAGCTCGGCGGGACGCTGTCCGGCGGCGAGCAGCAGATGCTCGCCCTCGGTCGCGCGATGATGGCGCGGCCGCGCCTGCTCATGCTCGACGAGCCCTCGCTCGGGCTCGCGCCCCTCGTGGTGCGCGAGATCTTCACGGTGATCCCGCGACTGCGTGCCGAGGGCGTCACCGTGCTGCTCGTCGAGCAGAACGCGCGCATGGCCCTGGGGTGCGCCGACGAGGGCTACGTGCTGCAGACCGGGCGCGTGGTGCTCGCCGGGACGGCGGCGGCGCTGCTCGCCAGCCCCGAGGTCCGGCACGCCTACCTCGGGACGAGCTGAGAGGATCCCTTTATAATCCCGTCATGCCGTTGACCGCGGAGCGAGTGAAGAGCGTCGCACGCGAGCTCGGCGCCGACGGCGTCGGCATCGCGAGCGCCGCCGTGCTCGACGCGTTTCCCCCCGATCCGGCCTTTCCGCAGATTCCGGCCAACATCGCGCCGGGCGTCCGGAGCTGCGTCGCCTTCTTCAAGCGCATCCCGGTCGGCGCCTTCCGTGCGCGCGACATGGCGTGCGTGCACCACGTCGATCAGCTCGTGCTGCGCGAGATGGACAAGGTGGGGTACCGCATCGCGCGGTTCCTCGAGGACGAGGGGTACTGGGCCTTCCAGACCGCGGCCCAGGAGACGGTGTGGGAGATGAAGAGCGCGAGCTACGGGTATCTCTCGACGCGCCACGTGGCGATCGAGGCCGGGCTCGGCACGCTGGGTCTCGAGCTGAACCTGCTGACACGGGAAGCGGGGCCGCGCTGCTACACGACGGTGGTGCTCACGAACGCCGAGCTCGAGCCGGACGGCAAGATGCTCGACCAGGTCTGCATCGGCGAGACGTGCTCGCGCTGCCTCTACTCGTGTCCGGCCGACGCCGTGGAGCACTGGGACCTGGACAAGCGGAAGTGCGCGACCTTCGCCCAGGAGTTCGGCTTCGCCACCATCATGAAGGTCTTCCGTCGCTTCCTCGCCGCGCCGACGCCCGAGGAGCGCGTGGCCACGCTGGCGCACGAGCACGGCCATGAGTGGTTCGGCATCTGGCAAGGCCTGCTCCGCGTGGTCGGCGCGTTCGGCGACTGCCCGCGCTGTCTCGCCGTCTGTCCGGTCGGCGACGATTACGGGCTCTTCTTGAAAGCGCACCAGCGCGAGATCCCGGAGAAGACCGACGACAAGCTCGCACGCGCGCGCGAGATGCTCGGTGTGCGCAAGAGCGGCGAAGCGATCCCGTCCATCGCGGACGGCCGGGTGCGCTGGATCGGCGAGCGCGGCTATCGACGTCGCGCGGAGCCGGCGAAGGCGTGATGTTGACCGCGGCCGACGTCAAGGCCAAGGCCCGCGCGCTCGGCGCCGATCTCGTCGGCATCGCGGCGGGCGCCACGCTCGATCGCTTCCCCCCGGATCCGCGCCGACCCCAGACGCCCTCGCGCGTCACGCCGGACGACTCGCGATCGATCGTCGTGCTCGCGCGTCGACACCTGACCGGCACGAGCCGGCTGCGCGGGGCGAACGACCGGCACAAGCAGTACTCGACGGAGCTGGTGCTGAGCGACCTCGAGGACATCGAGCTGAAGCTGGTCTACTTCCTCGAGGCACAGGGCTTTCCCTCGCTCACCGTGCCGCCCGTGCACTTCGACCCGCGCCAGTACGACGCGGCGGGCGACACGCGCGGGCCCCTCTCGCTCTCGCACGCCGCGGTCGAGGCGGGACTCGGAACGCTGGGGCTCAACCTGATGCTGCTCACGCCCGAGTACGGCCCGCGCGTCATGCTGGGCGCCGTGCTGACGCACGCGGAGCTCGAGCCGGACCGCCCGCTCGACGCACCGCTCTGTCCGGGCGAGACGTGCGGGCGCTGCCTGCTCGCCTGTCCTGCCGACGCGATCGATCAGTGGCGACTCGACAAGGCGCGCTGTGCGCCGCTCGCCTCCCCGTACGGGTTCACGTACCTGATGGACCACGTCGAGCGGATGGTCAACGCCGACGACGCCGAGCGACGTCAGCTCCTGAAGTCGAAGGAGTCGTTCATGGCGTGGCAGTCGATCCTGCGCGGCGTCGGCGTCTACTCCGGCTGCACCCGGTGCGTGGACGTCTGCCCCGTGGGGCGCGATTATGAGGACCTGAGCGACGCGCAGGACGACATCCCGGAGCGCACGCCCGAGAAGGAGGCGCGCGTGGCCGCGATGGCGGCGCGCCGGGAGCGCGGCGACCGCGGCGAGGGATGGACGCGATCGGTGCGATGGATCGAGGGACCCGCAGCGGTGGCGGCGCGGAAGGAGTGAGGACGATGCGTGCAATGACGGTCGGTGTGGTCGGGATCGTGCTGCTCGGGCTCGCTGGCGCCACGGACGCCTCGGCGTTCCGGGGCCGACCGGGCGCCGTGGTCGCGTCCCCGCGCATCGGCGCGCGAGGCGGTGTCGTGCATCCGCACGTCGCCGGTCAGGCGCAGTTCCGCGGTCACGGCCACGGCCATTTCCACGGCCACGGCTTCGTGCGCACGTTCCCGCGCCCGTTCGTGTTCGTGAACCCGTACCCGTTCTTCGCGCCCTCGACGGTCTACGTCGCGCCGCCGGTCACGTACGCACCGCCCTCGTACTACTACTCGTCGCAGACCCTCGTGGGCGGATCGACCTACGTCGACGTGTCGGTCGGCACGCCGGGCGCGGCGGCCGGCATGCCGACCACGTCGGTCGCGCCCAGCATGCCCAGCGTGATCGTGTACCCGCAGGGGCGCTACGAGCTGCGCGGTGACGGCATCACGCAGCCGTACGTCTGGGTGTGGATCCCCAATCCGCCGGCCGGCCCGCCGCCGTCCGCGGACTCGCTGGGCTCGTAGCCTCGCCACCCGCGCGCCTGCCGCGCCTCGCGGAGCTCACGTACGCGGAGGCGCGGACGCACGCCCGCGATCCCCGCACGGTGCTCGTGCTTCCCCTCGGCGCGGTCGAGGAGCACGGGCCGCACCTGCCGCTGATGGTCGACTGGATCGGATCCGAAGAGCTCGCGCGTCGGATCGCCCCGCACCTCGTCCGCGCGGGATGGCGCCCGCTCCTCGCGCCCGCGCTGCCCTACGGCGTGAGCGGCCTGTGCGCCGAGTGGCCGGGCACGGTGTCGCTGTCCGAGACCACCCTCGCGAGGATGATCGTCGAGATCGTCGAGAGCCTCGCCCGCCATGGCGTCCGTCGCTTCGTGCTGACGAACTACCAGGCCGATCCCGGCCACCTCCGTGCCATGGCGGCGGCGCGGCGGCGGCTCGCGCGTCGGCGCCTGACGGTCATCTTCGCCGGCTTCACGCCCGATCCCGCCGCGGCGATGCTGAGCCCGCGCGTGATGGCGCTGATGCGGAGCCCGCGCGCCGAGCGGGAATGGCACTCGGGCGAGCTCGAGACCGCGATGATGCTGTCGGTGGCGCCGCGTCTCGTCCATCGCGACATCGCGCGCGCCCTGCCGCCGCACTGGGTCGATTTCCGCACGGCTCTCGCGCGCGGCGCGCGCACGTTCCGCGCGATGTCGCCGCGCGGCCGCGGCTACTTCGGCTTTCCCCGCGTGGCGAGGGCGGAGACGGGGCGCCGCGCGATGGCCCTGAGGGGACGGCTCATCGCGGCCGAGGTACTCGCGACGCTCGGATCGCCGCCCGCGCGTCGACACGCCGCCACGAGATCACGCAGGTCGTAGGAAGGGAGATCGCATGCCGAAGCCCGAACTGGAGTTCTTCGCGCCCGACCATCTGCCCTGGCGTCCCGTCGCGGGCTCGGCGACCGGCGGCGCGGGCGGCGCCGGGGTCACCGAGAAGATCCTGAGCGAGGATCCCGCCAGCGGCGACGTGACCCGGCTGCTGCGCTTCGCTCCCGGCGTGGAGACGACGGGCACGATCGCGCACGACTTCTGGGAAGAGGTGTGGATCCTCGACGGCGAGCTGATCGACGTGGGCAAGGGACAGACGTTCACGGCCGGGATGTACGCGTGCCGTCCTCCCGGGATGACTCACGGGCCGTACCGCGTGCCGCGCGGCTGCACGACCTTCGAGATGCGCTACCGCAAGTAGTCCGCGCGGCGCGCCGCGCCGCCGGTCACACGGCGGTGAGACCGCCGTCGACCGCGAGCGTCACGCCCGTGATGTAGGACGCGCGCTCCGAGGCGAGGAACAGCACCGCGCTGGCGAGCTCCTCGGGCTGACCCGCGCGTCCGAGCGGCACGGCGCTCACCTGCGACGCGACGTATTCCTCCCGGCTCTGTCCGCTCGTCGTGTACCCGCTGATGAACCGGTCGGTGAGGATGCGGCCGGGACACACGGTGTTGATGAGGACGTTGTCGCGCGCGAGCTCCGGGACGATGCTGCGGAACAGGCCGAGCACGCCGGGACGGATCGCGTTCGAGAGCAGGAGCGAGGGGATCGGCCGGACGACGGACGTCGACTGGATCGTGATGATCCGGCCCCAGCGCTGCGCGCGCATGTGCGGGAGCACGGCGCGGATCATGCGGACCATCGACATCATCGTGAGCTCGAACGCCTGCGTCCACTGCTCGTCGCTGAAGTCGGCGAGGTCCCCGCGCGGTGGTCCGCCCACGTTGGCCACGAGCACGTCGACGCCGCCGAAGCGCGTCACCGTCTCGCCCACGATGCGCTCCACGTCCGGCGCGCGGCTGGCGTCGGCGGGGAGGGCCAGCACGTCGGCAGCGCCGTTGCCGCGCGCCTCGTCGGCCGCGGCTCTCACGTGGGCCTCTGTCCGTGCACACAGCGCCACGCGTGCCCCCTCCGCGGCGAAGCCGAGGGCGCACGCCCGGCCGATGCCCTTGCTCGCTCCCGTCACGAGCACGCGCTTGTCCCGCAGTCCCAGATCCATGCGTCCTCCTCCCGCGCGCGGCGAGCGTAGCACGGGGCGCGCCGCGCTCCGGCGGTCGCTGGCATGTCTTTCGCTACCACTGCCGCCCATGGCACCCCGGAAGAAGACCGACAAGCGTCGGCGTCACGACGCCGAGAAGCCCGCGGAGAATGCGAATGCGTCGGCCGAGAACGCGCGCAACGACGCGGACGATCTCGATCGCAACCTCGCGCCACCGCGCGAGGCGACGCTGCTCCGCAGCGACGCCGAGCGCGAGGCGGAGGAGCACGCCGCGGAATACACGTCGACCAGTCCGGTGCTGACGGGCGGCGATCCCGATGCCGACTGGGAGCGCGCGGCCAGCGTCGGCGAGGAGGCGGTCGGCGGGACCGTCGAGACGCCCGACCACAACGTCGTCGACGATCTGACCAAGGCCGTGGGCGTCCCGCGCGCGCTGGACGAGCCGGTGCGCACGTCGGAGGAGATCCTCGCCGAGCGCGACCGTCATCGCTGGGACGAGGAAGCGAACGAGCGAGACGCATGACTCTCCGGACAGGCCGGGAGAGCGCACACCGGCGGGACTGACCGGCCATGCGGATCGCCGCGATGGCGGACCTTCACTGCACGAAGGTCGCACAGGACGTGTTGACGTCCGCGCTCGCCCACGTGCGCGAGCACGCCGACGTGCTCGTGCTCTGCGGCGACCTCACCGACTACGGGCTTCCCGAGGAGGCCAAGCTCCTCGCCCGTGATCTCGGCGCCGCCCGCGTCCCGATCGTCGGCGTGCTCGGCAACCACGACTACGAGTCGGGCAAGCAGGACGAGGTCGTGTCGATCCTCACGGACGCGGGCGTGAAGATCCTCGACGGTGACGCGGTCGAGATCGACGGCGTCGGGTTCGCCGGCATCAAGGGGTTCGCGGGCGGGTTCAACGAACGCATGCTCGGCGCCTGGGGCGAGGAGGGCATCAAGCGCTTCGTCCACGAGGCCATCGACGAGGCGCTGAAGCTCGAGTCGGCCCTGGCGAGGCTGCGTACCCCGCATCGCGTCGTGCTCATGCACTACTCCCCGGTGCGGCAGACGGTCGAGGGCGAGCCGCTCGAGATCTTCCCGTTCCTGGGGTCGAGCCGGCTCGAGGATCCCGTGAACCGCCATCCCGTGAACGTGGTCTTCCACGGTCACGCGCACCGTGGAGCGCTCGAGGGGCAGACCCGGTCCGGCGTGCCCGTCTACAACGTGGCGCTCCCGCTCCTGCGGCGCACCCTGCCGGAGTCGCCCGCGTTCCGCGTGGTCGATCTGCCATCCGTGCCGTCGGCGTCCGCGGAGGTGACGGTGTGAGCGCCGACATCCACGTCCTCTCCGACGAAGCTCGCGACTTCTACCGCCACGCCATGACGGTGCTCGACGAGGCGGCGATCCGCTTTCTCGTGGGCGGCGCCTACGCGTACGAGCGCTACACGGGCATCGCGCGCCACACGAAGGATTTCGACCTGTTCGTCCATCCCGGTGACTACGAGGCCGCGTGTGCCGCGCTCACGAGCGCCGGCTACCGGACGGAGCTGACGTTCCCGCACTGGCTCGGCAAGGCTTACCACGGCGAGTACTTCGTCGATCTGATCTTCGGCTCGGGCAACGGCGTGGCGCTCGTCGACGCGGAGTGGTTCAAGCACGCCGTGGAGGACGAGGTGCTCGGCATGCCGGCGCGGCTCTGTCCGCCCGAGGAGACGATCTGGTCGAAGGCGTTCATCCAGGAGCGCGAGCGCTTCGACGGCGCCGACGTCGCGCACATCCTGCGCGCGTGCGCGCCCACGCTCGACTGGGAACGCCTCCTGCGTCGCTTCGGCGACAAGTGGCGTGTCCTCCTCAGTCACCTCGTGCTCTTCGGCTTCATCTATCCCGGAGAGCGGACCGCCATTCCCCCGGGGGTGATGCAGGAGCTGACGCGCCGGCTCGCGGACGAGCTGACCGTGCCCGATCCACGTCGGGTCTGTCAGGGCACGATCCTGTCGCGCACGCAGTACCTCACCGACGTCGAGTGCTGGGGCTACGAGGATCCGCGCATCTGTCCGGTCGGCAACATGACGCGAGCGGAGACGGAGTGCTGGACGGAGGCGGGCCGGCAGGAAGCCGCCTGAGCGGCGCCGTCACCGGCGCACACCTCGGCTGATGTAGAGTCCCCGCGGAGGATTCCATCATGGCCAACATCGACAGGTACTCCGCTCCCGGTCTGTTCGATCCCCCGACCTACAGCCAGGGCGTCAAGGTCACCGGCGCGCAGTCGCTGCTGTTCCTCGCCGGACAGGTCGCCTACGACAAGGACGGCAACGTCGCGCACCGTGGCGACTTCAAGGCGCAGGCGCGCGAGTGCTTCAAGGCGCTGAAGTCGCTGGTGGAGGCGCAGGGCGGGACGCTCTCGAACATCGTGAAGCTGAACACCTACCTGACCGACATCCGCTACCGCGCCGATCTCGTTCCCGTCCGCGAGGAGTTCTTCGGCAAGAAGGGGCCGGCGTCGACACTGGTCGCCGTGCCATCCCTGGCGCACCCGGACTATCTCATCGAGATCGAGGCGATCGCAGCCGTCTGAGGTCGACCCGCTCGCGCGCGGGGGCGTCGAGGAGCGGCTTCCAGAGGTCGCCCAGCTTCGCCACGCGCGCGGGCACGTTGTCGATGCGGAAGTCCTCGATCGCGACACCGCGCTCGATCTCGTCCCACGTCACGGGTGTCGACACGGTGGCGCGCGGCCGGGGTCGGACCGAGTAGATCGACGCCAGCGTCCGTCCCCACGCGTTCTGGTTGAAGTCGACGAGCACGCGGCCGGGCGGGCGCGCCTCGCGCTTGTAGACGGCGGTCATGAGATCGGGATGGGCGCGCGCGAGTTCCCACGACATGGTCTTGCTCACCGTCCACACGTCCTTCTGCGTCGGCCCGCGCACGATGGGAACGTAGACGTGCAGACCCTTCGATCCCGTGGTCTTGACGTAATCCGGCATGCCGAGGTCGCGCAGCATCCGGTGGAGCAGACGGCCGACCTCCAGCACCTGCGTGAAGGGGACGCCGTCGCCGGGATCGAGGTCGAAGTGAAGGTAGTCCGGACGGTCGACGTCGTCGCAGCGCGCGTACCACTGGTTCAGGTCGATGCAGCCCAGGTTGATGACCCAGAGCAGGGCGGCCAGATCCTGGATCACGGGGAAGTCGATGACGTTGCCCGACGCGTCCTCGATGGAGCACGTCTCGATCCAGTCGGGACGCGGCGAGGGTGCCCGCTTCATGAAGAAGAAGTCGCCGTCGGCGCCGTTGGGGTAGCGCTTCATCACCATGGCGCGGTCGCGCAGGTGCGGCAGCAGCACCGGCGCGATGTCGGCGTAGTACTGCAAGAGGTCGCGCTTGGTGAGGCCGAGGTCCGTCCAGAACACCTTGCCCAGGTTGGTGAGCTTGACGTCGTGCCCGCCCACGGAGAGCACCACGTCATCGACGTCGCGCGGGATCGTCACGCTGCCCGTCGTCCGGCGCCCGGCGGCGGCGGCGCTCGTGCGCCGGGCGGGATGATGATCGCGCGTGGCGCGGACCGGGGGCGGCGCCTGGTCCGCGGCGTCGGCGCCCGCTTCATGAAGAACGAGGCGCCGGCGGCGCCGTTCGGGTAGCGCCGCATGACCATCGCGCGGTCGCGAACGTGGGGCAGCAGCACCGGCGCGACGTCCGCGTAGTACTGGATCAGGTCGCGCTTCGTGAGCCCGAGCTTCGGCCAGAACGGCTTGCTCAGGTTCGTGAGGCGGACGTTGCGGCCGTCGACGGCGACCTCGACGTTGTCCTCGTCGGTCGGCACGGTGAAC
>JBKPPN010000037.1:0-6211 GCA_046733575.1 Candidatus Methylomirabilota bacterium
CCTCAGCGTCGACGCTGGCGCAGGGCGCGCGCGACCGCGGCGCGGAGGCGTCCGGGCGTGACGGAATCGATGCGGACGTCGTCGGCGCCGACCAACGTGGCGAGCGAGCGCAGGGCGTCGGCGAGACCCGCGCACGCGGCGTCGAGGTCGACGCGTACGCCGCCTGCGGGCGACGGCGCGCCCCGTTCGAACCACGGCTCGAGATGGACGTGGTGGACGTCCAGGCGTCGCTCGGGACGTTGCGTCTTCGCGTCCACGCGTCCGATCAGGTGTCCCTCGTGGAGGATCGGGAGCGTGTAGTAACCGTGCACGCGCTGGGCGCCGGGCGTGTAGACCTCGATGCGGTAGTCGAATCCGAACAGACGCGCGACGCGGGCGCGGTGCCACAGCAGCGAGTCGAACGGCGCCAGCAGCGTCGTGCCGCGTACGGCTGCCCGGGCGCCATCGGTGAGCGTGGGAACGTCGCGCGCGAGAGCCAGCCAGCGCTCGCCTGATCCCTCGACGTCGACCTCGACCACCTCGCCGCCGGCGATCATCGCGTCGAGGGCGCGGCGGCGGACGGCGGGCGCGAACCGCGGGAAGCTCAGATAGCGGCCGAGATCGAGCGGCGTCGCCGCGCCCATCGCGTGCAGCGAGCGCTCGACGTGCCAGCGCGCGAACGCCTCCGACGACACGACGTCGACATCCCGCACGGCGGGCAGTGCCCGCTCGATCAGGTCGAAGCGCTTGTGGAAGTGACGGCGGGAGTGGATGGTGAGCGCGCCCGACATCCAGAGGTAGTGGAGGGCGTGCTGCACCGGTCTCCACTCCCACCATCCCGCGCGCTTCGCGGCGCGTCGCGGACGCTCGAAGTCGGCGTTCCCCATGGGACCGTTCGCGGCGACGGCGTCGCGCACGGAGGCCAGCACGCGACCGTTCCGGCGCAGCCAGCCCGACCAGCCCGTGTGCGACGTGCGGTAGTCAAGCATCGCCCGACGCCACCACGGCAGCATCGACGTCGGCACGAGGCACGCCGCGTGCGCCCAGTACTCGAAGAGCAGACGCTGCGCGTAGACGAGCGCGTCGAGCCGCGCGCGCTCGTAGGGGCCGAAGCGGCTCCACACCGTGAGGTAGTGCGCGCGATCGACCACGTTGATGGAGTCCATCTGGATACCGCCCACGTCTTCCACGAAGCGCACGAGGCGATCCGGCTCCAGCGCGGGTGTGCGCGGCTGCGCGAGGTGCTGTCGCTCGAGAAAGAGCCCGCGGACGGCGTCCCGCGAGACGGCGGGACGCGTGGCCACGCCGGCGCGAGAACGGACGGCGCGGGGGCGTCGCGCCCCCGTGGGGCTCACGCGTCGGCGAGCGGCACGATGGCGTAGAACCGGGGCTCGCTGCCGACGACGCGGGTGACGTGGCCGCGACCGGTGAGGTCCTCGGCCAGCACCACGTCGCCGGGGCCGACGCGCGCCACCGTGCCGTCGCCGACCTCGATCTCGGCGTGACCCGAGAGCGAGATGGAGTACTGACGTCGTGGCGCGCAGTGCCAGTCGAGGACGTAACCCGGCGGCGAGATGCGGAAGGCGATGCCCGTCGCGGGCAGCAGGCCCGTGCCCTCGCCGTGAGCGCCCTCGGTATCCACGAACGGCTTCATGTCGAGGGGCAGCTCGGCGATGTGCGATTCGCCGTCCGCGCCGCTGTAGACCCGCCAGATCTTGCGCATGTCGTGGTTTCCCTCAGCGACAGTGCGGGATGACGCGCTCGCCGAACAGCCTGATGGCGTCCATGATTTTCGCGTGCGGCGGCCCTCCGGAATGCGCGTGGCGAAAGCGGAGCAGGAAGTAATCCGCGCCGGTGGCGTCGTGCCAGCGACGGAACTCGCGCACGCACGTCTCGGGGTCGCCCAGGATCACGCGATCGGGGGCGAGGTTCTCGAGGGTGAACGGCGTGTCGGGTGGGATGCCGCGAAACTCGGAGAGGCGATTGTCCCAGTAGTACTTGTAGGCCGTCATCACGTGGGGCCCGTACACCGCTTCCGCCTCCGCGCGCGAGCTGGCCACCCACGCGTCGCGCATGGCGACGACGTGCGCGGGCCGTCCGGCCTCGCGTGCGGCGTCCTTGTAGGCGTCGGCGAGGCGCACCGCGGTGGACAGCGCGGTGCTCGGTGTCCCGACGAAGCCGTCCGCCAGCCGGGCCGCGCGTCGCGCCGCGGTCGGGATGCTGGCGCCGATCCACACCGGCGGCGCCGGTCGCTGGAACGGGCGCGGAAGGACGCGCACGTCGTGCAGCGTGTAGTGCGTGCCCTTGAACGAGAACGGCTCCCCCGTCCAGCAGTGGCGCAGGATCTCGAGGCTCTCCTCGAAGATCGCGGCGCGGTGCTCGATGGGCACGCCGAAGGCCTGGAAGTCGGCGGGCTGGTAGCCGATGCCGACGCCGAGCGTCACGCGGCCCTTCGACACGAGGTCGAGGGTGATGACGTCCTCGGCGATGCGGACGGGATGGTGGAGCGGCAGCAGGACCACCGACGTCCCCACGCGGAGGGTCCGGGTGCGCGCGGCCACCGCGGTGGCCACGATGAGCGGCGATGGCAGGAACCCGTCGCGGTCCTGGTGGTGCTCGCCGAAGAAACAGGAGTCGAAGCCGCTCGCCTCGGCGAGCTGCGCCTCGGCGATCGTCTCGTCGATGCACCGGTCCAGGTTCTCGCCGCGCGGCGGATTGGCGATCGAGCTGTAGAGACCGAATTTCATCACGGGCTCCTGGGCGAGGGGTCGAGCGCGGTCATCTTGCGTCGGCGCCGCGGCGCGGTCAACGCCACCAAGTCGCGTCAGGCGCGGCGTCGAAGCAGGGACACGAGCGCGACGACGTCGGGAAGCTTCTCCAGATCGAGGACGGCCGCTTCCACACGTGCGACCTGATCGGCCGGCAGCGCGCGGCCGGCGAGAGCGCGGAACTTCGCGAGGATCTCGTCGCGCGTGGCGGGGTTCTGCGGACAGCCCCGGGGATACTCCACGTCGAGCGCGTGCGTGACGCCGCTTCGCAGCGTGATCTCGAGACGCGTGGGCGCCTTGTCGGTGGTCTCGAAGATCGCGCCGAGGGCGGCGTCGGGACATGGATCGACACGACGCGCGGTGTCCAGGATCGCCGGATCGCGCAGGTGCTTCTCGTCGAACTCGTCGAGATGCACCCGCTCCGCGTGCAGCCCGACGGCGAGGCAGTAGCGGAGATTGTTGGTGGCCTGCGCGTAGTTCGCGGGCGCGTAGGTCGCGCCGGTGGGGTCGTCCATGATGGCGGTCCAGTTCTTCGGGAACGTGACGGTCATGCGCTCGACATCGGGAGCGGCGAACGCGTGTCGCTCGCGCAGGATGGCCAGCGCGTCGAGGGGCAGCGCCCACACGTGCGCGACGTTGTGGAGCTTGAAGGCGGCGTCGAGGACGAGGAAGCGCGTGCCGAGGTCGGCGGTGAGCGCGGGCGCGTCGTATGTCCCGTCCGTGAACGCGGTGCAGAAGCCGCGCACGCCGTCGAGGACGGCCGCGGGGGCGGTGAGGCCCTCGCGCGCCAGCAGCGCCGACAGCACCCCGTTGTGCGCGGCGACGCCGCCGTGCGCGCGCCAGGCGTCGCTGCCATCGGCGAGCGACTGCGCGACGCCGGACGCGAAGCTGCCCGCCACGCCGAGCGCCTGCACGGTGACGTCCGCCGAGGTGCGGAGGAGCTTTGCGGCGAGGGCCGCGGCGCCGAAGATCCCGCACGTCGCGGTGGGATGGAATCCCTTGCGGTGATGCGCCATGCGCGCCGATCCGGCGTTGATGGCGTTGCCGATGCGGGTCATGACCTCGTATCCCGCCACCACGGCCGTCAGGACGTCGGCGCCGCTCCCGTTCGTGTACTCGCCCACCGCGAGCGCGGCGGGCACCGCGACGGGCCCTCCGTGGATCACGCAGGACAGCGTGGTGTCGGTGAAGTTGTGACTGAACGACGCGGTGCCGTTCGCGAGCGCGGCGGCCGCGACCGGCACGCGGTCTCCGTGGACGAGGAGCGTGGCGTGCTCGGCGCTCCCGGACAGCCGTGCGACCGCGCGCGCAGCGCGCGAGGCGGGCTCCTCGATGCCGGCGAGCGCGATGCCGAGCGTGTCGAGGATCAGCAGCTTCGCATGCTCGCGCGCCGCGGAGGGAATGTCGTCGAGGGTGAGGCGGTGGACGAAGGCGGCGAGCGCCGTCGAGGCGGTCATCGCTACGGTCCCTCGTCGCGTGGCGTCGGCACCCGACGCAGCGGGAAGTCGCGATGCGCGTGGCGCGCGAGCACGTCCTCGCGCAGCTCGACGCCGAGACCGGGCCGGGACGGAACGGTCAGATAGCCGTTCTCGAGCCGGAGCGGCTCGACGAGGATCTCGGCCGCGCGCGGCTCGAAGTTGACGAAGTACTCCGTGATCAGGAAGTTCGGGATGACGGCCGACACGTGCAGCGTCGCGGCCAGCCCGACCGTCACGCTGTTGTAGTTGTGAGGCGAGACGACGACGTGGTACGCCTCGGCCATCGCCGCGATGTCACGCAGCTCCTGGATGCCGCCCACGTTGCACACGTCGGGGTTGATGATGTCCGCCGCGCGTCGCTCGAACACCTCGCGGAACTCGAAGCGCGTGTAGAGCTCTTCGCCCGTGACGATGGGCAGGCGGATCTCGCGGCGGACCTCGGCGAGCGCGCCGAGGTCGCGCGACGAGACGGGCTCCTCGAACCAGAACGGCGCGAAGGGCTCGAGCATGCGCGCGATGCGCACCGCGTGCATGGGCGCCAGACGCCGGTGCACCTCGATGAGCAGATCGACGTCGGGCCCCACCGCCTCGCGCACCGCGGCGACCGTCGCTTCCACCTGGCGCTCGTCGTGACGCGAGATGTGCGTGCGCCAGGGGCCGGGGAAGGGATCGAACTTGAGAGCGGTGAAGCCGCGCGCGACGGTGGCCTTCGCCTTGTCGGCATAGCTCGCCGGCGTGGTGGCGCCCGAGTACCAGCCGTTGGCGTAGACGCGGATGCGCTCGCGACAGGGACCGCCGAGCAGCGTCACGACGGGCACGCCGAGGCGCTTGCCCGCGAGGTCCCACAGCGCCTGCTCGATGCCGCTCACCGCGCTCCAGAAATCCATCGCGCCCCGCTTGGCCGAGAAGTCGTGATACGCCCAGTGCGTGAAGTGACGGATGTGCGTGGCGTCGCGCCCGGCCAGGTACCGTCCGAGCTGACGCACGTGGGCCGCGATCGACTGGTCGCGATCGGCCTGCGTGTAGCACTCGCCCCAGCCCGCGAGACCGTCCGATGTCTCGACCTTCACGAAGAGCCAGTTCTTCCCGTAGCCGGGATCGACCATCACCGGCGTCACCGCGTTGATCGTGATCACGATGCCTCCGCGAGTCGCGCGGGACGTTGGATGGCGTGGCGTACCACGTCGACGTAGCCCGCCGCGATCTCCATGCGGTCGCCGTGACCGCGGGCGAGGAGCAGCGCGTGGGCGCGGGGCAGCTTCCAGCACGGCACGAAGACGAAGAGATGGTGCTCCAGGTGGTAGTTCATCCAGTAGGGTGCGACGAGCGCCCGCGCGAGCCAGCCCGCCCGCGTGGTGCGGGCGTGCCGCAGCGGGTCCGTGTCGTCTCTCACCATGCCGTGCTCGGCGATCCGTCGGAGGCGCGTCGCGAACGGATACCAGGTCACGCGCGGCAGGAGCCACAGCAACGGATAGAGGGCGGGGTGTCCTGCCGCGGTGAGCGCGGCGAGGATGACGAGATTCGCGAGGAGCGGCCCGCGGACGTCGCGCCAGGCCGGGCGTCGCGACGTTCGCCACGCGAGGACCTGCCGCGCGACGGTGACGCCGGAGAGATCGGCGAGCACGTCGCGCCAGAACCGTGGGCGCGTGATCGGGTAGGGCCGGACCTGCTCGAGTTCGGGATCGTCGGGCTGCCGCGTGTGGCGGTGATGCTGGTGATGCGCACGCCGATACGCCTTGAGATCCTCGGCGCCGATCGGATACGCGCACGCCCAGCGCGCCACCCGGTCATTGGCGCGCGCGGTGCGGAAGAGACGCCAGTGCGCCGCCTCGTGCATGAGCACGAACAATCCGAGCTGCCGGCCGCCGATGACGACGACGGCGACGACCAACGTGAGGGGCGACGGCCATCCCGCCACGAGCACCATGGCGGCGCCGATCACGATCCAGGCGTGTACAACGAGGAGCGCGCCGCGCAGGCCCGAGA
>JBKPPN010000038.1:0-9869 GCA_046733575.1 Candidatus Methylomirabilota bacterium
GACAGAGCGTGGACGATGACGAGCGTCGCGCCGCGATGCTGGCGCGCGCGCTGCGCGAGACACTCGGCCGGAATCCCGGCTGGCGCGTCACGCTGTTCGAGTTCTTCGCCCACCCCGAGTACGGTGACGCGCACGTCCTGCGCCTGGTGGAGCGCGAGCTCGCGGATCCCGGGCGCGTGCGCTACCGCGCGTACCAGGGCGATTTCCTCGACGTGTTCGCCGAGATGCGGGCCTGTCAGGCGTTCGTGGGGATGCGCTTCCACTCCTGCCTCCTCGCGCACCTCGCCGGCGTGCCGTGTCTCATGCTGGCCTACCACCCGAAGTCGGAGGGCCTCGCCGCGCGCCTGCAGCTGCACCCCGATGCGGTGGCCGCGCTGCCCGTGCTCCAGGATTCACGCGCGCTCGAAGCGCGCCTCGATGCCTTGCTCGCCGACCGCGCCAAGTTCCGCCCCGCCGTGCCCCTCGATCCGCTGATCCAGGAGGCGGCGCGGAACTTCGACTTGCTGTCGGCGTGCCTCACGGGCGGCCGCGCCCGAGTCCGGGAACGACACAGGAGAATCGGATGAACATCGGTCTGGTTTCGCAGGCACTGCCGTACCTGCCGTCTCGCGGCGGCTTCCGTCTCTACGGTGGCAACCTGATCCGTCATCTCTCGCGACGCCACCGCATCGATCTCGTGGCCATGCTCATCGAGGACGACGAACAGCATCTCGACTGGGCCAAGCAGTACTGTCACAGCATCCGCACCATCCCGGTCCCGCGACCGGGCAAGCTGCTCGCCCCGATCAGCATCGCGAGCGCGCATCTCTGGGGCCGGCCGCTGCAGCAGCGCCGCGCCATGGCGCGGGCGCTCGAGCAGGTCTGGCGCGACTGGGACGTCATCCACGTGGAGGGCGGCTACGCGGGCGGCATCGTGCCCGAGTTCCCGGTGGCGAAGATCCTGTCGCTCCACGACTCGTGGACGCTCCGGTGCGCGGAGATGTTGCGCTGCGCGCAGAGCGTGAAGGAGAAGGTCTACTACCGGCTCCTGAGCCTGCACGAGCCCCGCTTCGAGCGCCTCATCTACCCGCGCTTCGAGCGCGTGACCGTCGTCGCGCCGCCCGACGTCACCGAGGTGGAGCGCACGGTCCCGAACTGTCGCGTGGAGCTCATCCCGTACGGCACGGACACGGAGTACTTCCATCCCGTCGACGTGCCGAAGGAGAAGCACACCCTCGTGTTCCACAGTCATCTCGGCTACGCGCCGAACATCGAGGCGGCCCTGGAGTTCGCCAACGACATCCTGCCCCTCGTCCGGCAGCGCGTGCCCGACGCCGTGTTCCACCTGGTCGGCGCGAAGCCGGACGCCAAGGTCACCGAGCTGGCGTCGCGGCCGGGGATCCGGATCTCCGCCGATCTTCCCGACCTGCGACCCGCCGTGTGCGCGGGGCAGATCTACGTCTGCGCCATCCGGCACGGGACGGGACTCAAGAGCAAGATGCTCGAGGCCATGGCCATGCGCCTGCCCATCGTGGGTTATCCCGGCGCGACGGTCGGACTCGACGTCACCCACGGCGTGCACGTCATGGAGGCGAAGGACCCGCGGCAGTTCGCCGCCTACGTGGTGGAGCTGCTCGAGGATCACGAGAAGGCCGAGCGCATGGCCCGGGCGGGCCGCGCGCTGGTCGAGGCGCAATACAGCTGGGAGTCGCGCGCGCAGGCGTACGAGGCGCTCTACGAGCGCGCCATCGAGGAACGACGGTCCCGCACGAGCGAGGGACCGGTGAGACTGCGTGCAGTGGCACGCGCGGCGCGATAGCGCCAACCCAAGGGAGAGACGAGACATGAACTGGAAGGGCCGACCGGTACTGGTCACGGGGGGGGCATCGTTCATCGGATCGCACCTCGTGGACGGCCTCGTGGAGCGCGGGGCGGTGGTGCGCGTGGCCGACGATCTCAGCAGCGGTCACCTCGAGAACATCAAGGGTCACGTCGACTCCGGGCGCGTCGAGTTCGTGCGCGCCGACCTGAAGGAGCCCGGCGTGGCGCAGAAGATGGTGGACGGGATGGCGACGGTGTTCCATCTCGCCGCCGACCACGGCGGACGCGGCTACGTCGACCTGCACCAGGCCGCCTGCGCCACCAACATGATGCTGGACGGGCTCGTGTTCGACGCCGCCTGGCGGGCCAAGGTGGAGAAGATCGTGTTCGCCTCGTCGGGCTGCGTCTATCCGACGGAGCTGCAGGCCGATCCCGGCCAGATCGTGTACCTGAAGGAGGAGCTCGTCGGACCGCCCTTCGACGCCGACAAGATGTACGGTTGGGCGAAGCTGATGGGCGAGATGACGTTGCGCGCCTACTGCGCGGAGCGCGGAATCAAGGCCGCCTCGTGCCGGTACTTCACCGTCTACGGTGACCGTGGTCACGAGAATCACGCGGTGATCGCGATGATCGCGCGCGCGTTCCTCGGTCACAACCCGTTCGAGGTCTGGGGCAACGGCCAGCAGATCCGGAACTGGACGCACGTCTCGGACATCGTCGAGGGCACCATCCGCGCCGCGGAGTCGATCGACGACGGCACCGCGATCAACCTGGGCACGATGGAGCGCACGCGCGTGATCGACGCCGTGCACGAGGTGCTGAAGTACACGGGGCATCGCGCGGAGATCAAGTTCCTCCTCGACATGCCCACGGGGCCGCTCAATCGCGTGGCCGACAACGCGCTGGCCAAGCGACTCCTGGGCTGGGAGCCGAAGACCAAGTTCGTCGACGGCCTGCACCGGACGATCGACTGGTACTTCAAGACGAAGAACAAGGCGCAGCTGCGCGACAGCTTCGAGCGGAAGCTGACGGAGCGCTGATCGCGGTGAAGCCGGGGCGGTCGCGCGTGATCGGCGTGGGCGGGGGCAGCGGCGCGGGCAAGGGCGCGCTCGTCGCCGCGCTGTGCCGTCACGTCGGCCACGCCGCCGTCCTGGACCTGGACTCGTATTATCGCGACCGCGCGGCCCTGCCGCCGGACGAGCGGGCCCGCCTGAACTTCGACGAGCCCGCGGCGATCGACGCCGACCTCGTGCTGGAGCAGGTCGCGGCGCTCGCGAGCGGAGCGTCGGTGGCGAAGCCCGTGTACTCGTTCGTGAGCCACACCCGCGTCGGCGCGGTGACCGTGCTGCCCGCGCCGGTGGTGGTGGTGGAGGGATTGTTCACGCTGTGGTGGGCGCCCCTGCGCGCGCTCCTCGATGTCGGCGTCTACGTCGACGCGCCCGCCGATCTGCGGCTGGCGCGACGGCTCGAGCGCGACGTGCGCGAGCGGGGTCGCGATGTGGAGTCAGTGCTGCGGCAGTACACGGACACGGTGCGACCGATGCACCAGCGCTTCGTGGAGCCCACCCGTGAGTACGCCGACGTGGTGATCGTGAACGACGGCGACCTCGACACGTCGGTCGAGGCGTTCGTGAAGGCGGCAGCAACCATCGTCAGGACGACGGCCTGACGGGCGGGGAGACCTATGGTGCAGCGGGTGGAGAAGCCGTGGGGCTACGAGCTGATCTGGGCGAAGACGCGGGACTACGTCGGGAAGGTCCTGCACATCAACCGGGGTCACAAGCTCTCGCTCCAGTACCACGAGAAGAAAGAGGAGACCATGCTGCTCTACTCCGGGCGCATGATCCTCGTCTTCGAGAACGACCGGGGCGAGCTGGAAGAGATCCCGCTCTCCGCCGGCCAGTCGCACCACATCGCGCCCGGACGGAAGCACCGGATGATCGCCGTGGAGGACTGCGAGGTCTTCGAGGTGTCGACCCCGCATCTCGACGACGTGGTGCGCCTGGAAGACGGCTACGGGCGGGCGGGGACGTCTCGTCCGTGACGCGATGAGCGACGCACGCCCGGCGCTCGGTCGCGCAGCCCCCCTGGTCGTCGTGCTGGGGCTGGCCGCGCTCTATACGCCCGTCATGCTGCGCATGGCGAGTGTCTGGTGGCACGACAGCTACGCCGGGCACGGCATGTTCGTCCCGCTCTTCAGCGCCCACTTCCTGTGGATGGATCGCCATCGCGTGCGTGCGGCCCTGGGGCGGCGCGACCCGCTCGGCCTGTCCGTCATCGTGGCCGGCCTGCTCGTGTTCGCGCTCGGCGCCTGGGAGTCGAGCCTCCTCGTGCAGGGGCTCTCCTTCGTGGTGACGCTGGCCGGCATGGTGCTGTGGCTCGCGGGCGCGCGCGCCCTGCGCGCCGTCGTGTTCCCGCTCGCGTTCCTCTGCCTGATGGTGCCGCTGCCGCGCGCGTTCGTCGCGGCCACCACGCTGCACCTGCAGATGTTCGCGGCGGGCTTCGCGGGACACGTGCTGTCGCTGCTCGACGTTCCGTTCATGCAGCGCGGGGTCCTGATCGAGCTTCCCGCCATGACGCTGGAAGTGGCGGAGGTCTGCAACGGGCTTCGCTTCATGAGCGCGCTCGTGGTGCTCACCCTCGCCTTCGCGTACGTGACGCAGCGGACGATCGTCCGCCGCGCCGTGCTGACCGCCATGGCCGTTCCGGTGGCGATCGTGGCCAACGCCGTGCGGGTGACGGGAATCGCGCTCGGCGTGCAGTACATCGGGCCGCAGGCGGCGTCCGGCTTCATCCACAACTACATCGGCAAGGGCGTGTGGGCGATCACGATCCTGACCCTCGTGGCCATCGGGGTGGTGCTGCGGCGGACCACGCCGCCCGAGCGCGAGCCCGCCACGGTCCTCGCCGCGGTGAACCCCGTGGTGCCGACGCCATGATGCCGTCCGCCGTCGCCGTGCTGACCGCGCTCGCCGGCGTCGGGCTCGGCGTCGTGGTCGGGGTCCGTGCGCCCGGTCATCTCGTGAACGTCAGCTTCGCCGCGGCCATGATGGTGTTCGCCGCGACCCAGGCCGCCTACGCGGTCGCCCTCGCCGCCACGGACCTCGACGTGATCGCCGGCGCGCTCGCCGTCGCGCTGGTGGCGGAGGCGGCGGCCATCCCCTTCTGGCTGCTCTTCAGCCTGTCCTTCGCCGAGACCCATCCCGGCGCGCAGGTGCATCGCTGGCGGCTGGGGCTGCTCGTGACCGGACTCGCCGGTCTCGCGGTGACGATCGCGGCGGTCTCGACGCCGCTCGTGCATCCCGTCCGCGCCGGCGACGCCATCGTCCTGTCCGGCGCGGGGAAGGCGGCGCTCATCGTCTCGCTGCTCGGGACGGTGTTCGTGCTGTACCACCTGGAGTCCGCGCTCAGGAACTCGCGCGGGTTCGCCCGTTGGACCATCAAGTACATGGTGCTCGGGCTCTTCGGGATGTTCGCGGCGCACGTGTTCGTGGCCGGTCAGCAGCTCCTGTTCCGCAGCATCATGCTGGAGCAGCTCTCGGCGCAATCGGCCGTCTCGCTCATGTCGCTCGGCGTGGTGGCCTTCTGCGTCGTGCGGCACCGACTGCTCGACGTCGACATCTTCGTCTCGCGCAGCGTCGTGTACGGCTCGATCACCGTGGCCACGGTCGGCGCGTACCTGATGGCGCTCGGCGTGGCGGGGGAGATCGTCCGCCGCTTCCACATCTCCGTCGACTTCGTGGTGGCGACCGTCGTGATCTTCGCCACGGCCATGGCGCTCGTGGCCGGCCTCCTGTCCGAGGCCGTCCGCCGTCGCGTCAAGCGCGTCATCGCCAAGAACTTCTACCGGCATCGCTACGACTATCGGCAGGAGTGGACCAACTTCACGACGCGGGTCATCGCCGCAGGCGGCCTCGACACCGTCCCCGCCCGGGTGGTGGAATGGGTGACCGAGACCATCGGGACGTCGGCGGCGGTGCTGTGGGTTCGCGACGCCGAGCGCGGCTGGACGGTGGCGGCGGCCACCCAGGGGCTCTCGACCGAGCGCCTCTCCCTCACGCTCGACGCCAGCGTGGTGATGGAGCACGTGAACGCCGAGCGACCGGTGATGCGGCTCGACACCGGCATGCTCGGCTTCGAGCGCGCCTCGGACGTGAAGCACCGTCTCACCGTGCTCGTCCCGCTCGTGGTGCGCGACGAGCTGGTCGGCCTGCTCGCCCTCGCCCCTCCGACGGGCGCCGAGCTCGGCATGGAGGACGAGGACCTGCTGGCGACGGCGGCGGCGCAGGCAGCGACGGTGATCCTGAACGCCCGCCTGTCGGAGCAGCTCGCGCGCTCGCGCGAGATGGACGCCTTCCACCGGCTCTCCTCGTTCATCGTGCACGACCTGAAGAACGCGGTGGCCATGCTGTCGATGGTCACCGAGAACGCCAAGGTCCACGGCAACAACCCGGACTTCCAGCGGGACGCCTTCCGTACCGTCGAGGACAGCGCGCGGCAGATGCGTCAGCTCATCGGCAAGCTGCGCGGCGCTCCGGGCAAGAGCGAGGAAGTCACGGAGGGCACAGCCGTCAACCGTGTCGTGCAGGAGGTCGTCGCGGCCACGCGCGTCGCGGCGGAGGGCCGTGTGCGCATCAAGGAGGAGCTCGACCCCGACACGCCGCCCGCGCGGATGCCGGAGGAAGACCTCCGCGCCGTCGTGTCCAACTTGCTGCTGAACGCCCTCGAGGCGACGCCGTCCAACGGTGACGTGTTCGTGAGCGCGTCGCGCCGGCGCGACCGCGTGCAGCTCGTCGTCTCGGACACGGGGTGCGGGATGTCGGAGCCATTCGTGCGCGAGTCGCTCTTCGTGCCGTTCCGCACCACGAAGTCGCAGGGTCTCGGCGTGGGCCTCTTCCAGGTGAAGACCGTCATCGACAACGTGGGGGGAAAGATCAGCGTCGAGAGCCGGGAGGGCGTCGGCACGACATTCACGGTCGATCTTCCCGCCGCTGACCACAGAGGGGAATAGTGGAACGTCCGCGTCTGCTCATCGTCGAGGATCAGGAAGCGATCGCCACGCAGCTGCGCTGGGGACTGTCGTCGGACTACGAGATCAACGCGGCCACCAGCGGCAAGACCGCGCTCGACCTCTTCGAGACGTTCCAGCCCAACCTCGTCACGCTGGACCTCGGCCTGCCCCCCGATGCGCAGGGGACGAGCGAAGGTCTCCGCGTGCTCGGCGAGCTGCTGCGCCGGGACAGGCATCTGAAGGTCGTCGTCATCACGGGCGCGCAGGACGAGAACGCCGCGCTGGAGGCTATCCGGCTCGGCGCGGCCGACTTCTACCACAAGCCGGCCGACATCGAAGGCCTGAAGGTCGTGCTCCAGCGCTCGGCCTTCGTGCAGCGGCTCGAGCGCGAGAACGACGCGCGAGCGCAGGCCGCCGAGAGCGGCAATCGCTACGGTCGTCTCCTCGGCAGCTCCCCCGCCATGCGCGACCTGTTCACCCAGATCGAGCGGGTGGCGAAGTCGAACACGACGATCCTCATCCTGGGCGACAGCGGCACGGGCAAGGAGCTCGTGGCCGAGTCGATCCACGCGGCCAGCCCCCGGCGCGACGGGACCTTCGTGCCGATCAACTGCGCGGCCATCCCGCACAACCTCATCGAGTCCGAGCTCTTCGGTCACGAGAAGGGCGCCTACACGGGCGCCCACACGACGCGGAAGGGCAAGATCGAGTTCGCCAACGGCGGCACGCTGTTCCTGGACGAGATCGGCGAGCTGGACCTCGCCCTCCAGGTCAAGCTGCTGCGCTTCCTGCAGGACCACGAGGTGGAGCGCGTCGGCGGGCGCGAGCGAATCCCCGTCGACGTCCGCGTGGTGGCCGCGACCAACGCCGACCTCACGCGACTGCAGGCGGAGGGGAAATTCCGCGAGGATCTGTTCTTCCGCCTGAGCGTGGTGTCGCTCTGCGTGCCTCCACTGCGCGAGCGCGGCGAGGACATCCTGCTCCTCGCCAATACCTTCCTGCGCCGGAGCGCGCGCGAGGTGACCGACCGCCGCATCCGCGGGTTCTCCGCGGAGGCGGTGCAGGCCATGAAGCTCTACTCGTGGCCCGGGAACGTCCGCGAGCTGGAGAACAAGGTCCAGCGGGCCGTGCTCGTCTCGGCCGGTCCGCTCCTGACGCCGGCCGATCTCGGTCTGGCGCCCCAGACGCCGAAGGAGCTCACGCTGCGCGGCGCCCGCGAGAACGTCGAGCGACAGCTGGTCGTCGAGGCGCTGCTGCGCACCGCGGGCAACGTCTCGCGCGCCGCCCGCGAGATCGGCGTCACGCGCCCGACCTTCCACAGCTTGATGAGCAAGTACGGCATCCAGCCCGAAGCCTTCCGGAACTCGCCGGAGACGCACGAGGCGGACGAGACGGACACCGCCTAGTCGCGAGCCATGGACATCGCACTCGGTTCGCTTTTGCGCGCCGGACGCGTCTGCGCCCGGCACAGGGGTTGAGGCATGCGCTTTCAGGACGACGTTCGAACTCACTGGGGCCAGCGCGCGACGTCGCGCGCCCTCGTCACACGGCTGGCCGGGATCGCCATGATCGCCCTCCTCCAGGCCGCGTGCGCCAAGGATCCGAGCGTGGAGAAGCAGAAGCACGTCAGCAAGGGGAATGGCTACCTGAAGGCCCGCAAGTACAACGAGGCCGTGCTGGCCTTCCGCAACGCCGTGCAGATCGACGGCAACTACGCCGACGCCCACGTCGGTCTCGCCCGCACCTATCGACGCAAGGGCTGGCTCGCCGACGCGCGGGGCGAGTACGCGAAGGCGCTGCAGAGCCGGGGTGACGCCCACGAGGTGCGCCTGGAGATGGGCCAGACCGAGATCGAGCTCTCGGCCCCCGTCGAGGCGGAGAAGAACGCCCGGCTCATCCTGCAGGCCGAGCCGCGCTCCGCCCCCGCGCTGACGCTGCTCGCCAACGCGCTGATCCGTCAGGACAAGCTCGATGAAGCCGCGCGCGTCCTCGACACCGCGCTCCAGATCGATCCCCGGTCCGCCGACGCTCACGTCACGCGCGCCCTCATGTTCGGGGTGGGACGCAAGCTCGACGACGCCGGCCGCGAGTACGACGAGGCGCTCCGCCTCGATCCGGAGAACGTCGAGGCGCATCTGGGCAAGGGCCGCCTCTTTGCCCAGGCTCAGAAGTGGAACGACGCCGAGCAGGAGTTCCAGCGCGTCCTCAAGGCAGACCCCGACCAGCGCGGCGCGCGTCTCTCGCTGGCCCTGGTCTACAGCCGCCAGAATCGCGCCGACGACGCGATCAAGACCCTCGAGGCGTCGCACGGCGTCCAGGACGTGCCCATGGAGCTGGCGCGCGCGGAGCTCTACCTCAACAAGGGCGACGCGGCCAAGGCGGAGGCCATCGTCGGACCGCTCGTGCGTCGCTATCCCGGGCTCCTGGCGGCGCGTCTCATCCTCGGCAACGCCTATCTCGCCCAGCGCAAGGGGCCGCAGGCGGTGCAGGAGTTCGACGTGCTCGCGAAGTCGCGCGCCGACAGCCCGCAGGTGAAGCTGCTGCAGGGGACGGCGTACCTGCAGGTGGGCCGGGCGGCGGACGCGCTCCGGATGTTCGAGGCGGCGCGCAAGTCGGGGACGAAGCTTCCGCTCCTCTCCCGCCACATGGCCACGGCCAACGTGCAGCTCGCGCGTTTCGTCGAGGCGGTGCCGCTTGCGGACGCCGCCATCGCGGAGCAGCCGAAGGATGTCCTCGCTTACGAGCTGAAAGGCGCCGCGCTGCAGGGCCTCAAGCAATACGCGCAGGCCGAGGCGGCGTACCGGCAGGCCCTTCAGATCGACCCGAACTACACGCCTGCCGAGATCAGCCTGGGCTGGCTGCGCGCCGCGCAGGGCGACGCGAAGGGCTCGCTCGCCGTGCTGGAAGAGACGCTGAAGAAGCATCCCAAGGACGAGCGGGTGCAGGTCGCCGTCCTGTCCGCGCTGCTCGCCGAGAAAAATTACGACGGCGTGATCCAGCGCGGCCAGGGCTTCATCGGCACGGACGCCAAGAACGTCGAGGTGCGCCAGGTGGTGGC
>JBKPPN010000039.1:0-5744 GCA_046733575.1 Candidatus Methylomirabilota bacterium
AGATCACGCTCCCGATGTTCGAGCCCGCCGCGGGCGGTGCGCGATGACCGACCTGCCGCGGCTCCGCGAGCTGTCGAACTCGGTGTGCATCGTGGGCGTGGACGAGAGCGACGAGATCGGCACCCTGCCGACCAAGAGTCAGCTCACGCTCCACGTCGAGGCGATCCACAACGCCGTCCGCGACGCCGGCCTGAAGGTCTCCGACATCGACGGCGTCTTCACCGCGGGCCAGCACTCGCCCGCGACGATCGCGGAAGCCATCGGCGTCATCCCGCGCTACGTCGACGGGACCACCGTTGGCGGCTGCTCCTTCATCATCATGGTCGGCCACGCGATGGTCGCCCTGCACCACGGCCTCTGCGACGTCGCCGTCGTCTCGCACGGCGAGTCCGGTCGCTCGGGCGTCGGCGTCACCCCCCGGCGCGACACCGCGCTGCCCGGCCAGTACGAGCTGCCGTACGGGTTCGGCGGCGCGCCGACGTACTTCGGGCTGATCACGACCCGGCACATGCACGAGTACGGCACCACGCTGGAGCAGTGGGCGCAGGTCGCGGTGTCGACGCGCAGGTGGGCCGCGCTCAACCCCAAGGCGCGCAACCGCGATCCGATCACCGTGCAGGACGTGCTGAGCTCGCGTCCCGTCGTCTGGCCCTTCAACATCCTCAACATCTGCCTCGTGACCGACGCCGGCGGCGCGGTCGTGCTGACGCGGGCCGACCGCGCGCGCGACTGCGCCAAGCAGCCGGTGTACGTCCGCGGGGCGGGCGAGGGCGCCGAGCACGTGATGCTCACGCAGATGCGCAGTCTCACCACCAGCGAGGCCACGAAGCGGTCGGGCGACAAGGCGTTCACGATGGCCGGCGTGACCCCGAAGGACTTCGATCACGTCATGCTGTACGACGCCTTCACGTCGGGGCCGCCCATCATGCTGGAGTCGCTCGGATTCTGTAAGCCGGGCGAGGGCGTGCACTTCTTCGAGGAAGGACGATCGACGCCGGGCGGCACGCTGCCCATCAACACCAACGGCGGCGGCCTCTCGTACACGCACACCGGCATGTACGGGATCTTCCCGATCATCGAGGCCACGCGGCAGCTGCGTGGCGAGTGCGGCGCGCGGCAGGTGCCGGACACCACGCTGTCCCTCGTGAACGGGATGGGCGGGATGCTGTCGGCGGCGGGCACGCTGGTGCTCGCGAACCAGACGTAGCGTCGAGCCATGGCGGGAGTCGACGGCCTCGCCCTCGACGGCACCGGCCTCGGACCGCGACGACCCATCCCGCCCGCTCCCGAGTACGTCGAGCGCGCGCGCGCTCTCGTCCCGCTGGTCGACGCGCACGCCGATCAGGCGGAGCGCGAGCGCCGCGTCCCTCCCGTCGTGTGGGACGCGCTCACCGATGCCGGCCTCACCCGCATGCTCCTGCCGCGCTGGCTCGACGGCGGCGAGGTCGATCCGGTGACGTACTGCAGCGTGCTGGAGACCATCGCGCGCGCGGACGCCAGCACCGCGTGGTGCCTGTCGCAGATCTCGGGCTGCTCGATGGTCAGCGTGTACCTCGACCCCCGCGTGGCGCGCGAGGTGTTCGGCGACCGTCGCGCGGTGCTGGCCTGGGGTCCGGGGCCGACCGCGCGCGCCGTGGCCGTCGACGGCGGCTATCGCGTCACCGGGAGGTGGAGCTTCCTGAGTGGCGGTCACCACGCGACGTGGTACGGCGCGGCGGCGCCGGTCCACGAGCCGGACGGGACGCTGCGACGCCGCGCCGACGGCGCGCCCGACGTGCGGACGCTGCTCGTGCCCGCGTCGGCCGCGCCCCTCGAGGACACGTGGCGCGTGGTGGGCCTCCGCGCGACGGCGAGCGACTCGTTCACGCTGCGCGATCACTTCGTGCCGTCGGAGTACGCGGTGGTGCGCGACCTGCTCTCCGAGGTGAAGGACCCCGCGCCGCTGTACTGCTTCCCCACCGGCAGCGTGTACGCCTCGGGCTTCGCGTCGATCGCCCTCGGCGTCGCGCGCACCACGCTCAACGCGTTCGTGGACCTGGCCCGCGACAAGAAGGCGCGCGGCTTCCGCCACACGCTGCGCGAGAGCGGCGTCGTGCAGTCGCACACCGCCCAGGCCGAGGCGTGGATCGGCTCCGCGCGCGCCTACCTGTTCGGCGCGCTGGGGGAGATCTGGGACGACGTGGGCCGCGCGGGCGCGATCACGATGGAGCAACGCATTCGCATCCGCCTCGCCGGCACGTACGCCACGCACCAGGCGAAGGCCGCCGTCGACGCGCTCTACCAGGCGGCGGGCTCGACGGCCATCTTCGAGAGCGGGCCGTTCGAGCGCCGCTTCCGCGACGTCCACGCGATCACGCAGCAGCTCCAGGGCCAGCTCGCCCACTTCGAGACGGTGGGCCGCTTCTTGCTGGGCCTGGAGCCCGACTCGGTATTTCTGTAAACATCGGGGGCCCCGAAATGGCCCCCGAATTTCCCCAACGCTCGCAAGCGCCCCGGCGACGCCGTGGCGCTCCTCGGGAGAGTGCGATGACCGTCAAGCTCGGGATGTTCACGATGCCGTTCCATCATCCGTCGCGGGACTACGGGGCGATCCTCGAGGAAGACCAGGAGGCCATCGTGCTCGCCGATCGGCTTGGGTTCACCGAGGCGTTCGTGGGCGAGCACTTCAGCTCGTGGAGCGAGCGGATCACCTCACCGCTGATCTTCCTGGCCACGCTGGTCCACCGCACGAGCCGCATCAAGTTCGGGACCGGCGTGATCAACCTGCCGCAGATGCATCCCGCCACCGTGGCGGCGCACGCGGCCATGTTCGATCACCTCTCGGGCGGACGCTTCATCATGGGCATCGGTCCGGGCGGGCTCGCCAGCGACATCGAGCTGTTCAAGATCGCCGAGGCGCCCCTGCGGCCGCAGATGGTGCTCGAGTCGATCGAGATCATCCTGAAGCTCTGGGCCACCGATCCGCCCTACCGGCACGACGGCCAGTTCTGGAAGATCGGGCTGGAGCAGCACATCTATCACGAGTACAAGGTGGGCTACGTGCCGCGGCCGCTGCAGCAGCCGCACCCGCCCATCGCGATCTCGCTGCTGACGCCGCACTCGGGCAGCGCCAAGACGGCCGGCGAGCGCGGCTGGATTCCCGTCTCGGGCAACTGTTTCCATCGTCGCTACCTGAAGGGCCACTGGGAGAAGTACGTCGAGGGCTGCGAGGCGGCCGGACGTCGTCCCGATCCCGACATCTGGCGCGTCTCGCGGAGCGTGCTGGTCACCGACACCGACGCGGAAGCCGAGGACTACCTCAGCGACCCCGAGAACGCGCTCTCGTTCTACTACCAGTTCTTCCGCTTCAGCTTCTCGCAGCTGCGCAAGGCGCTCTACATGGTGAAGCCCGACCTCGACACGCCGGACGACGCCGTCACCGTCGACGCGATCAAGCGCGGCATGATCATCGCGGGCAGTCCGCGCACCGTGCTCGACCAGCTCGTGGCCCTGCGCGACGAGGTCGGCCACTTCGGGACGCTGCTCATGGCCGGCCACGACTGGGACCAGCCCAAGCTGTGGCGCCGATCGATGGAGCTGCTCGCGCACGAGGTCATGCCGGCACTGTCCGCGCACGCGAGCGCAACCCGGCCACGATGACGAGGCCGACCACGATCCACACCACCTCGCGCACGCGCCGCACCAGCCCGAAGGCGATGGCCACCGACGCGGCCAGGCCGAGCGGAGCGAACATCGCGACGTAGCCGCCCTCCAGCACGCCCACGCTCGCCGGCACGAGGAACGTCGCGAAGCGGATGGCGTTGGCGAAGGCCTCGATGACGCAGGCCACTGCGACGGACCCGTCGACGTCGAGGAAGCGCAGGATCAGCCACGCCTCCACCGTGCCGAGCAGCCACGCCGCGAAGTGAAAGCCGATCGAGAGCACGAGCCGGCGCGGCTCGCGCCGGTAGAACGCCCCCACCGTGTCGTCGATCCGTTCCAGCATCTCCGCGAGACGGGACGAGCGCACCCGCAGGCGCTGGAGCAGCCGCGCGCTCCACCCGAACATCCCGCGCAGCTGCGCGAGCACGAACAGGGCGAGGGCGACGACCTCGATGCCGAGCAGCCACAGCATGCCCGTCAGCCAGCCGCCGGACAGCCCGACGTGCCACGCGACCACGACGCCGACGAGCAGGAACAGGCCCTGCGCGATCGTGATCGTGGTCTTGGCCACCACCACGGACGCCACCGTCTCGTCGACGGGGGCACGATCGCGCAGCAGCCACGCCTTCACCGCCTCACCGCCCAGGGCCGCCGTCGGCGTCACCATGTTCACGGCCTCGCCGGCGATGCGCACGTACACGAGCGTCCAGAACGGCACGCGGTCGACGCGAAAGGCGTAGCGCCATCCCAGCGTGTCGAGCAGCATCACGGGCACGTAGGGAAAGAACGGGATCACGGCGAGCCGCCAGCCCACGCGGCGGATCGCGTCGAGCGTCGCGCGCGGATCGCTCTCGCGCACGAGGGCGGCGAGCAGGACCGCGCCGAGCAGGAAGAGGCACACGCGCAGCACCTTCACGGCGGGCGCCCCGTGTCAGCTCTCGCGGTAGAAGAGGAGGACGACGCCGACGAGCGCGAGGGCCACGCTGGCCAGCCAGCCCGGCAGCCGGTCGTTCGGCGCAGCCAGGCGCAGCTCGAGCCAGCGCGACCACCCGATGAAGATCCCGAGCACCGCGAGCGGGATGTGGGTGATCTCGAGCAGGAACTCCGACTTGAGATTCACGCTGGCGTGCGAGTGGGTGAGGAGCAGGCCGCCGCCCGCGGCCGACACGAGGGGAAAGACCAGGGCCCAGCGCGCGGCGCGCAGCCGTCCCGTCCGCACCATCCACTCGAACACGCCGAACAGGATGACCACGAGCACGTAGATCCGGTGCTGCAGCACGGACGGCTCCCGCATGCCGGCCCAGAATCCCTGCGCCCCGAGCGGCCACGCGCCGGGATCGTTGCGCACGAGCATGAACGCGGCCAGCCCGAGGAAGACGAGCGGCCAGTGCCGCGCCCAGCGCGCGCCGGCCACCTGCGCGATGGCGAGCACGCCCATGGTGAGCACGAACAGCCCCGAGACGTGATGGTTGAACTCGGACCACGCGCGGTCCGCGTCGGTGCGCGGCGCGTTGGGATCGTCGGCGGGCAGCTCGTCGTGCCGCGGCGACGTCAGCGCGGGCAGCCGCGGCGTGAAGCGCGTGAGGATCTCCGCCGGCGCCGCGCGATCGGTGACGACGTCGACGGCGGGCGGCAGCGACGTGAGCGAGGCGGCGGCGAAGAACACGGTCAGCGCCAGGCCCGTCTCCACCTCGACGAAGCGGCGCAGGCGCAGCGTGATGCCCGGGGGCTCCCCCGCCGTCTCCAGCCGTCGCACGACGAAGAAGTTCGCCGCGCCGAGGGCGAGCAGGCCGGCGAGCAGCACGACTTTCGTCAGCACCATGACGCCGTACGCGGTGCCGATGAGCGCGCGGGGACCGTCGACGTAGCCGAGCGTGAGACCGACGCCGGCAATCACGAGCGCGACCACCGAGATCATGGCCAGCGTCGAGAAACGGCGGAGGGTCGCGACGTCGCCCCGGCCGCCGGGAAGCACCGCGACGAGCAGGTGGACGAGCCCCCCGATCCAGACGGCGGCGGCGAGCTGGTGCAGCACGTCGAGCGCGAGGAGGAGCTCACGATGGTCCACGCGCGCGGCCGCGTGGCTCACCCACGCCGAGCAC
>JBKPPN010000040.1:0-5203 GCA_046733575.1 Candidatus Methylomirabilota bacterium
GTCGTGCACGGCCACGTACGACAGGCATCGCCACGCGCCCGTCTCCGGGTCGACCTCCACGACCGCGACGTTGACCCCGCTCGACCACGTCACCGACGGCGGGTAGTAGTACTTCGTCTCGATCAATCCCGGACCGCCCATGGCGGCCAGGTTCTTGTCGCGCAGCGCCGCCTTGGCGAGCGCCGCGAAGGACATCGACTTCATCGGCGCGCCGGCCACGTACGCCTTCGAGTTCTCGACGCGCACGTCCTTCTCGTCGCACTCCAGCAGCCGCGCCGCGACCTTGGCGGCCTTGGAGCGGACGGCCTCCGCCGCCTCGAGCACGGCATTGCCCGTGTTCACGGCGACGCGACTGGCGCCCGTGCCGAACCCGTACGCGATCAGCGCGGTGTCGCCGCCGCGCACACGCACGTCGTCGTAGCTGGCGCCCAGGTACTGCGCCGCGACCTGGGCGAAGACGGTCTCGTGGCCCTGGCCGGACTGCGAGACGCCGATCATCACGTCGACCTTGCCCTGGTCGTCGACCTTGACCGTCGCGCCCTCGCACGGCCAGCCCACGCCGCCCGCTTCCAGATAGCTCGAGATCCCCACTCCGATGTAGCGGCCCTGCGCGCGGAGCTCCGTCTGCTTCTTGCGCCAGCCGTCGTAGTCCGCCAGCTCCAGCGCGCGCCGCAGCTCGAACGGATAGTCGCCGCCGTCGTACACGCACGGCACGCCGTCGCGGTAGATCGTCCCCGGCCGGTACGGCATCGCGTCGGCCGGGATCACGTTCTTCATTCGCAGCTCGGCCGGATCCATGCCCAGCTCGAGGGCGAGACGATCCAGCAGCCGGTCCATCACGAAGACGGCCTCGGGACGGCCCGCGCCGCGATACGGACACGTCGGGACCTTGTTGGTGACCACGCACACGCCGTCGGCGCGGATGTTGCCGATCGTGTAGTGCGACGGCATGTGGTTGACGCAGTTCGTGGGATCGATGAGCGCCCAGGAGTGGTACGCGCCGACGTCCTTCACGATCATGACGTCGAGGGCGAGGAGCTGCCCGTCGCGCGTGGCGCCCAGCTTCACCCAGTGATACTGCTCGCGGGAGTGCTGCGAGCTCAGCATGAACTCCGTGCGGGTCTGCACCCACTTCACGGGCCGCTCGAGGCGGTGCGCGAGGACCGCGACCAGGACGTCCTCGGGATAGACGGCGGCCTTGGGGCCGAAGCCGCCACCCGTGTCCTGCACGAGCACGCGCACGCTCTCGTTGCGGAGGCCCAGGAACTGGGCCACCGCGTCGCGCACCATGTACGGGATCTGCGCCCCGCACCAGAGGGTCATGCTCTCGTTCAGGGCGTCCCACTGCGCGCACGCCGCGCGCGGCTCCATCGGCATGGACGTCACGCGCGCGTAGTCGATGCGATCCTCGATGACCACGTCGGCCTTGGCCATGGCCGCGTCCACGTCGCCGACGTGCATCCGTAGCTGCCCGACGACGTTGCTGCGCCCCGCGTGGACCTGCGCCGCGTCGTCCTTCATGGCCTCGAGGGCGTCGACGATGGCGGGTTGCGGCTCGTACTCGACGACCACGGCATCCGCGCCGTCGCGCGCCGCGTACGCGCTCTCGGCCACCACCACCGCGACGGCCTCGCCGACGTGACGGACCTCGCCGCGCGCCAGCGCGAGCTGCGGCGGCGGCGTGTTCGACACCGCGTACGGATTCGACGCGGGTTCGACGAACGTCGGGATGACGTTGGCGAGCGCGGGGAGGTCCTCGTTGACGAACACCGCCGCCACGCCGGGGACCGCCTGCGCGCTCGTCTTGTCCACGCGCACGATGCGGGCGCGCGCGTGCGGCGAGCGCACCACCGCCATGTGCAGCAGCCCGGGCGGCCGAAGGTCGTCCACGAACCGTCCGCGCCCGACGAGCAAGCGCGCGTCCTCGCGGCGCCTGGGTGACTGTCCGATCATCTCGACCTGGCTTTCATCGGCGTCACCGACGGCCCGCCTCCCCGACGACGATGACGAGGTCGTCGCCGTGGCGGGTCACGGGAAACGTGGAGACGCGCATGAGCGGATTGCGGGGACTGCGCCCGGTCCGGACGTCGACGGTGAAGTGATGGGCCGGACAGGTGACGACCGCCTCCTCGAAGGTGCCTTTCGCGAGCGAGACGCCCTTGTGAGGACAGCGGTCGTCGATGGCGTAGTACTCGTCGCCGACGCGATAGACGGAGATGGTGAGCTCGTCGTCGACCTTCACCACGGCGGGCGACCCGTCCGGCACCGCGCTCATCGGCAGCGTGACGGCGCTCGCCCTCACCACGACGGCGGTGTCGCGATCCACAGGATCTCGCTGTCGCTGAGCGCGTGCCAGAAGTGCGGGAGATGGCTCGGGTACGAGATGGCGTCGCCGCGTTCCAGCACGAAGACGTGCTCCCCGACGGTGACGCGCACGCGCCCGCGGATCACGTAGCCGACCTCCTCGCCCTCGTGACGGTACGTCGGGCTCGTCGTGTCGCGGGCGGCCTTGCAGTACACCGCCTCGAGCTTGCCGCGCAGGTCGGGGACCAGCAGCTCGTGGTGCACCTTCGAGCCGGGATAGACGACGGCGCGCCGGCGCGCCCGCCGGACGACGTACTGCTCGGGAAGACGTTCGCGATGCGGCTCGAACACGGACGAGAGCGGGACGCCGAGCGCCTCGGCGAGCCGCCCGAGCGCGGTCGTCGATGGCATCGCGAGGTCATTCTCCACCTGCGAGAGGTAACCGGGCGAGAGCCCCGCGCGCCGGGAGAGCGCGGTGAGGGGCACACGACGCTCGAGCCGGAGCGTGCGGAGCCGGGCGCCGATGCGCACGTCGCGACTCCGCGTCGGCGCCGGCTTCTCACCCGGCGCGTGCCCGTTGCTCGCGGCGCGGGCCGACGCCTGCGTCGACGTCGGTCGCGACGGGTGCGCGGGGCCGTCGGCACGCGCCCCGGTGGGGTGCGCGTCCCGTCGGCGCGTGCGCGCCTCACGCACCGGCATGGCACCGTCCGGACCAAAGAGAAGGCTTCACGTTTGATGTCGGGAAAACAGTTTGGTGGCGGCAAAGATCGCACGAAGCCCGTCCCGCTTGTCAAGGGCCACGTGCGAGGGTCGAGGCCGCGACGTCGCGCGCGTTCGTTGTATGTTCGGACGATGCTCCAGGTGCTCGCCAACGGGATCGTGCAGGGCGCGGTGCTCGCGCTCATCGCGATCAGTCTGACCATCATCTTCAGCATTCTGCGCGTCCCGCACTTCGGTCTGGGTGGCATCTTCGCGTGGGGCGCCTTCGTGGCGTTCTTCGCGCAGCAGTGGGGCGCCTCGTTCTGGCTCGCCCTCGCCGCGGCCGCCGTCAGCATGGCCGTCCTCGGCGTGCTGGTCGACTGGATCGCCTTCCGGCGCCTCCGCACCGCCACCGAGGACGCGATGTTCGTGTCCGCCATCGGCGTGCTCATCGTCATGGAGAACAGCGCGCTGCTCCTCTTCGGGGGCGAAACTCGATCGATCGAGGCGCCCGCCGGCTTGCAGTTCGTCGTCTCGTTCGCGGGCGTCTACGTCCCGGCCATGCGCGTGTTCATCTTCGTCCTCACGGTGGTCGCCTTCGCCGCGCTGGTGCTGTTCGTGAAGACCACCCGCATGGGAAAAGCCATGCGCGCGGTGGCGCAGGACCGCGTGGCCGCGCGGCTGCTCGGCGTTCCCATCGACCGGATTGCGTCGTGGACGTTCGCCATCGCGAGCGGGCTCGCCGGTCTGGCCGGTGCGCTGGTGGGGACGGCGTTCACGTTCAACTTCGAGGCGGGGAGCGGAGCCATCCTCAAGGCGTTCGTGGTCGTGGTGCTGGGCGGTCTGGGCAGCGTGGCGGGCGCCATCGCGGGCGGGTTCGTGCTCGGGGTGGTGGACAGCCTCACGCTCACCTACGTCACCTCGCAGTTCAAGCAGCTGGTGTCGTTCGGCGTGCTGATCCTCGTGCTCGTGCTCCGTCCGTCCGGGCTCTTCGGTCAGCGCGCGCAGCGCGCCGACGTGAGCGCGTCCTGACCCGATCGCGCGCCGTTGTCGCGGTCATCGTCGTCGCCGCGGTCGTGTTTCCCCTCGTGGCCGGCGAGGGCTACCTCACCCATCTCGTCATCCTCATGCTGATCTCGTCGATCCTGGCCACCAGCCTCAACGTGCTGATGGGCTTCAGCGGTCTCGTGTCGATGGCCCACGCGGCGTTCTTCGGCATCGGCGGCTACGCGTCCGCCATCCTCACCGCGCGGCACGGGGTGTCGTTCTGGCTGGCGCTGCCCCTCGCCATGCTGGTCACGGCCGTGATCGCGCTCGGCATCGGGCTGCCGTCGTTTCGCACGCGCGGCATCTACTACATCATCGTGACCATCGCCTTCCAGCTCATCGCCAGCGAGGTGTTCGACAACTGGTCGTCGATGACGGGTGGCGGACTGGGACTGAAGGGGATCCCGCGCCCGGCCGGGGCGATCTTCAGCACGCGGATCGGCTACTACTACCTGACGCTCGTCATCGCGCTCGGCGCCCACTTGCTCATCGTGCGCGTGCTGCGCTCTCCGTTCGGCCGCGCGCTGTCCGCCGTCCGCGACAACGAGACGAAGGCGCTGATGATGGGCGTCAGCCCGCTCGGCTACAAGCTGTTCGCGTTCGTGTTCGCCTCGGCCCTGGCCGGCGTGGCGGGCACGCTCTACGTTCACTACCTGGAGTTCGCGCACCCGGACTTCTTCAACTTCGCCGTTTCCGTCGACCTGTTCCTCACCGTCATGCTGGGCGGCGCCGGCACGATGTACGGCCCGCTGTTCGGCGTCCTCGTGCTCGAGGTGATCCGCGAGGTCCTGCACGAGTTCGTGGCGCTGCGCCTGCTGCTCTTCGGTCTGCTCCTGATCGCGCTGATCCTGTTTCTGCCCGAAGGCGTGCTGCTCCCGCTCGTCCGCCTGTTCCGCCGTCGCCTCCCCGCGCGCGAGACGCTTCCCACCGCCCCGTAGAGCGGCTGCCTCACGCTCCCAGATACCGCTCGCGGACGCGGGCGTCCCGCATCAGCTCCTCGCTCGTCCCTTCCAGGCCGATGCGGCCCAGCTCGAGAACGTAGGCGCGGGACGAGATGCGGAGCGCGCCGTAGGCGTTCTGCTCCACGATCAGCACGGCCATCCCCGATCGATTGAACTCCGGGATGCGCTCGAAGATGAGGTCCATCATCTTG
>JBKPPN010000041.1:0-4163 GCA_046733575.1 Candidatus Methylomirabilota bacterium
ATGTGTATAAGAGACAGGTTCTCCGCGGGCTACTACAAGAGCCTCGTCTACGCCGTCGTGCTCCTGGGCGTGATCCTGCTCCTGCCCGGTGGGCTCATCGGCCTGCCGCGCGCGCTCGGACGATGGAGCGGCGCCTTGCGACGTCCGGGCCTCGCCGCGCCATGACGGCCGTCGCGACGGGCCCGGTGCTCGAGGTGCGCGGGGTGACCAAGCAGTTCGGCGGACTCACCGCGCTGAACGGCGTCGCGTTCGAGGTCCGACGTGGCGAGCTGGTCGGCCTCGTGGGCCCCAACGGAGCCGGCAAGTCCACGCTGTTCAACATCGTGGCGGGCGCCTTCCCTCCCACGCGCGGTCACGTGCTCCTGAACGGACGCGACATGACCGGGCTGGCCAGCCACGATCTCGCGCGCGCGGGCGTGGCGCGGACGTTCCAGCAGGTGACGCTGTTCTCCGAGCTCACCGCGCTCGACAACGTGCGCCAGGGCCTGCACCGTCACGTGCCACCGCGCTTCGTGCCCGGCCTGCTGCGCGGGCCGGGCTACCGTCGCGAGGAGCGCGAGGTCGAGGCGCGCGCGCAGGCCGTGCTCGACTTCCTCGGCATCGGCGCCCACCGTGAGGACGTCGCGGCCGACCTTCCGCTCGGACTGCAGAAGCTCCTCACCGTGGCGGTGGCCCTGGCCACCGAGCCCGTTCTCCTCCTCCTCGACGAGCCCGCCGCGGGTCTCTCGCATGAAGAAGCCACGCGCATGATGAACCTCGTCAGCACGGTGGTGCGGCAGCGCTGCACGATCGTGATCGTCGAGCACAACATGCGCATCGTGAGCGGATACTGCGACCGCGTCATCGTGCTGCAGTTCGGCGAGAAGATCTACGACGGCGCGCCCGACGGTCTCGTGGCCGACCGCCGCGTCGTCGACGCGTACCTGGGAGTCGCCGAGCTGTGACGCTGCTCGAGGCCGACGGCGTGGAGGTCGTCTACGGCAAGGCGCGTGCCGTCAACGGCGCATCGCTGCGCGTGGAAGCGGGATCGATCACGGCCATCGTGGGTCCGAACGGTGCGGGCAAGACGTCCCTCCTCAAGGCGGTGTGCGGACTGCAGCCGGTGCACGCCGGCCGCATCACCTTCGCGGGCGACCGCATCGACGGACGGCGCCCGCGCGCGGTGGCCTCGCTCGGTATCGCGCACATCCCGGAGGGCCGCCGCGTGTTCGCCAAGATGTCGGTGGAGGAGAACCTGCGGCTCGGCGCCTACCTGCGCGACGAGCGGACGGCCGTCGCGGAATCCCTGCGACTGGTCTACGAGGCGTTCCCCCGCCTGCGGGAGCGCCAGTCCCAGCGCGCGGGCAGCCTCTCCGGCGGCGAGCAGCAGATGGTCGCCATCGGTCGCGCGCTCATGGCCGCGCCGCGGCTGATCCTCGCCGACGAGATGTCGCAGGGCCTCGCCCCGGTCATCGTGCAGGAGGTCTACCGGCGTCTGCTCGAAGTGAATCGCCGGGGCGTGACGATCCTGCTCGTCGAGCAGAACGCGCGCCTCGCGTTCCGCCTCGCCCAGTTCGTGTACGTGATGGAGCAGGGCCGCGTCGTCTCGGAGGGCGCGTCCGCCGACGTGGCGGCGAGCGAGCACGTCCAGCGCGCCTACCTGGGCTCGGCGTGAGGCAGGCGTCGATCCCACGATGAGCGAGACCGTCCTCTACGAGCGGCGCGACGCCCTCGGCTACCTCACGCTGAACCGTCCGCACGTGCTCAACGCCATGAACGACCAGCTCCTGCGCGATCTCGCCGACGCGCTCCGTGCCGGCGCGGCCGACGTGCACGCGCGCGTGCTGGTGCTGCGTGGCGGCGGGCGCGCGTTCTGCGCCGGCGCCGATCTCGACGAGACGCCACGCCGTCGCGAGGCCGGCGAGTACCGTGCCACGCGCGTCAAGGTCGAGCAGGAGGTCGCGCGACTGTTCCGTCGTCTCGAGAAGCCCATCGTGGCGCAGGTGCACGGCGCCGCCATCGGCGGCGGCTGCGTGCTGGCGCTCCTCTGTGATCTCCGCATCGCGGCCGAGGGCACGCGCTTCGAGCTGCCGGAGGTTCGCGTGGGCGCGACGGCCAGCCTCGGCGGCGTGTACACGCTCACCCGCGTCGTCGGTCTCGGTCGCGCCTTCGAGCTGCTCTACCTCGCCGAGCCGCTCGACGCCGCGACCGCGCTGGCGATGGGTCTCGTGAACCGCGTCGTCCCTGCCGGCGATCTCGAGGGCGCGGTGGCCGCGCTCGCCACGCACATCGCGAGGCATTTCCCGCTCGAGCTGGCCCTCACCCGCGAGGCGATCCTTCGCGGTCTCGACGTCGACTTCGACGCCGCCGTCGAGGCGGAGACGACCGCCGCGATGATCTCGCAGCTCGGCGGCGCGGCGGAGCGCGGCATGGCGGCGGCGCGCGAGCGGATCCGCGACAAGAAGCGAGGCGCGTGACGGCGAATCGTGCCGTGACGCCCTACGGCCGGGCTTCGACGCTCGGCAATCTCGTCGATCGCGCGGTCGAGCGCGGGGGCGATCGCGAGGCGCTCGTCTTCACGGATCGCCGGTGGACCTTCCGCGCCTTCCGGGACGACGTCGACCAGGTCGCGCGCGGCTTGCTCGCCCTCGGCGTGGCGCCCGGCGACGCCGTGGCGATGTGGCTGCCGAACGCACCGGAGTGGCTCCACGTCTTCTACGCGCTGGCCAAGATCGGCGCGGTGGCCGTGCCGATCAACACGCGCTTCCGCACCGTCGATCTGGAGTACGTCCTCCGTCAATCGGATGCGACGACCCTCATCCTGGTCGATCGGGCGGGTCCCGTCGATCACGTCGCGCTGATGCGCGAGCTGCTGCCCGAGATCGATGCGGCCGGACCGCTCACCGGCGCCCGGTTCCCCGCCCTCCGGCGCGTCGTCGTGCTCGGCGATGACGTTCCCGCCGGCGCGCTGGCGTGGCGCGCGCTCTTGGCCGCCGCCGACCGTGTCGATCGCGCGGTGCTCGCGGAGCGTCAGCGCTCGGTCGAGGCCGCGGATCCCGCGCTGATGCTGTACACCTCGGGCACGACGGGGACGCCCAAAGGCGCGCTGCACGATCACGCCATGGTGAGGACGGTGACGGACGGCGCGAGCCGGCTCGGTCTCACCGGACGAGACACGCTCCTCCACTTCCTGCCCCTCTTCCACAGCTTCGGGCTCTACCTGGGCGGCATCCTGTTCCTCGTCGCGGGCGCCCGGTTCGTGCTGATGGAGCGCTTCGACGCGGGCCAGGCGCTCGCCCTGCTCGCGCGCGAGCGCGCGACGTTCTTCACCGGCTTCGACACGCACTTTCACGACCTCCTCGAGCATCCGTCGTTCCACACGACCGAGCGCACGAGTCTCCGCCTCGTCTTCATCCCCGCGGGATCGGCGGGCAGCGAGCCCGTCGCCCGTCGCGTGAACCGGACGCTCTGTCCCTCCGTCAGCGGCTACGGCAGTACCGAGGCGGGCACCGGCATCAGCTTCTCGTTCCTCGACGCGACGGAAGACGAGCGCTGCCTCGCCTCCGGCTATCCCCTCCCCGGCTACGAGTTCCGCGTCGTCGACCCGAGCACGGGCGAGGCGGTGCCGCCCGGCACGCCGGGCGAGCTCACCGTCCGCGGTCACGGCGTGATGCTGGGCTACCACGGCAAGTCCGCGGAGACCGCGCAGGCGTTCGACGCCGACGGCTTCTTCCACACCGGCGACGTCGCCACGCTCGACGCGGCGGGATTCCTGCGCTACGTCGGGCGGTACAAGGACATGCTCAAGGTGGGGGGCGAGAACGTCGATCCGCTCGAGGTCGAGACGTTCCTGGCCGGCCATCCCGACGTCGCGGCCGTGCGCGTGATCGGCATGCCCGATCGACGGCTCGGTGAGGTGGTGGTCGCGTGCGTCATCCCGCACGGCGAGCGCACGGTCACCGTCGACGACCTCCGGGCGTTCTGCCACGGGCGGATCGCGAGCTTCAAGATCCCGCGCGAGGTCGTGCTCGTGACGGACTTCCCCATGACGACGACGGGCAAGGTGCAGCGCGCGGCGCTGCGTGAGCTCGTGATCGACCGACACGGGGGCTCGACGCCCCTGAATCCCACCGGCACGGGGACGGCGCGGCGGAGCTCCGCCGTCCGCCGGGTCAGCCCAGGAG
>JBKPPN010000042.1:0-4619 GCA_046733575.1 Candidatus Methylomirabilota bacterium
GGCGAGGACCAGCCACTGTCGAAGACGACGTGAATTCACCGCGACGGAAACACCGTCCACCGCGACGGCGGCGCCGAGATCGTGACGGTCTGTCCGACCTTCACGGAGGCTTCGTCTTTCCGGTACGGCAGCACGAGCCGAAGCGGGAGCGACGGCACGAGCTCGACCGTGCAGCGCACGACGTCACCCAGGAACACGACGTCCTTCACCAGGGCGGTCCACTCGTTCACGCCGCCGTCGGCACGCTCCCGCATCTGGATCGACTCCGGCCGCACCATCACGCCCACGCGCTGGGCGATGGCGACGGGCTCTCGCACCTCGGCGAGCACGTCGACGCCGTCGCCGACGCGAACGCGCACGGTACCGTCGCGCGTGGCCGTGACGTCGCCCTCGAGGATGTTGGCCTCGCCCAGGAACTCGGCGGTGAACCGGTCGACGGGATGGTCGTAGAGATCGATGGGCGCGCCGACCTGGACGAGGCGTCCGCCGCGCATGATCGCGATGCGGTCGGAGAGCGCGAGCGCCTCCTGCTGATCGTGCGTGACGTAGAGCGTGGTGACCCCGAGATCGCGCTGGAGGGCCTTGAGCTCGCCCTGCATCTGCTCGCGCAGCTTCTTGTCGAGCGCGGCGAGCGGCTCGTCCATGAGCAGCAGCGACGGGCGATAGACGAGGGCGCGAGCGAGGGCGACTCGTTGCTGCTGGCCGCCCGAGAGCTGACGGGGGAGGCGGTCCTCCAGGCCGGCGAGGTGCACCGCCTCCAGCGTGTCGCGGACGCGGCGTGCGATCTCGTCGCGCGCCGTGCGGCGCATGCGGAGGGGAAACGCCACGTTGTCGACCACGCGCAGGTGAGGGAAGAGCGCGTAGTTCTGGAAGACCATCCCGATGTCGCGCTTCTCGGGCGGAAGCCCGGCCACCGAGCGGCCGCGCACGAGGATCTCGCCCGCGGTGACGTCCTCGAACCCCGCGATGAGCATGAGCGCGGTCGTCTTGCCCGAGCCGCTCGGGCCCAGCACGGTGAGGAACTCGCCCTCGTAGATCTCGAGACTCAGCGCGTCGACGGCGGACACCGCGCCGTAGCGCTTCGCGACGCCACGCAGCTCGACGAGGGTCCGGCTCATGCGACGGTGCGCGCGTCCCTCACCGTCGGCCCGGTCACGGGCTCCGCCAGCATGCGAGTCGCCGCGCGCAGCACGTCAGCGCGCCACGCGCGCTCCTGGTCGGGCGGCAGGCCGGGCTGGCCGCACGGGTGATGCAGCCGACCCTGCGCCTTGAAGATGCGGTTGGCGCCCACGCGCTCCGCGATGCTGATGAGCGCGGTGATCGTGACGACCGGAATGCCGACGCGATCGATCTCCTTGGCGAGCGTAGCGCCGCTACGCGTGCCCGAGCCTCACGTCGCGGTGAGGATGGCCGCCTGCACGCCGTGCGACCTCAGATCCTGGGCGATCTCGGCGCCCATCCGCATCATCGTCTCGAGGCTGCCCATGTTCCCCGTCGTGACGTAGTAGGCGTCGTGCACGCGGCCGATGATGCCCTCACGCTCCAGCACCCGGGCCGCGTCGAGCGGCACCGCGCGATTCGGGTCCGCCGTCGAGCCCGCCGTGTCGTAGCCCCCGTGGAACACCTCGTACGCCCCGGGCTCGGGCCGCTCGTGCCCCGCGACGGGATACTTCATCCACTTCGACGCGTTCCACGTCTCGAGCCGATCCGGATTCCCGCGCGGCACGACCCCCGACTCACTGACGAGCGCGACCAGCGCGCGACCCAGATCCTCGACGGGCGCCGCCGGCGCCACGGACTCGAACGGCTCGATCACGAGCTCGCTCCGATACGCCCGCCCCGCCAGCTTCGCGAGCAGCATGTCGACCGCTCGCTCTCCCGCCCCGCGCTCGAGTCGCACGTTCCGCCGAATCCCGCGGGCAATGTACCCCTCGTCCTGGGCCGAGCCGATGGGTTCGCCAGCACCGAGCTTGACGACGAGCGCGGCCACCCGATCGAGCGCCTCCTTCATCGATGCCGCCGACGCCCCCGCGCGCACGACATACACGTCCTGCCCCGCGAGCGCCACGCCCGGATTATCCGGATGCATCGCCGTCACCGCTGTCCGTCCACCCGAAGCCCACGCCCGACACACCGCCGCACACGCCGCGCCGTACCGCCCCGACCCGAACCCGGGCCCCGCGACCAAGACATCAGCGTCATACGCCCGCGCCATCTCGAGCAACGCCTCGGTCGCCGCATCCTGATGCTCGACGAAGTAGTTATCGCCACAGATCACGGTCCCGACGACACGACCCCGATCCCCAAGACGAGTCGCGAGCGCGACCCCCGGCCCGACCGCACCGGCGCGATGCAAGGGCGGCTGATCCGCCCGGTCCTCGCCCCCGATACCCGCGAAGAACTGATTGACGTAGTGCACGACCGTGATCGTCATCGATGCTGCCCCTCGCGTTCTCGATGGCGAACGAATGACTGCCGCAGTCTCACGCTGACGTTGCCCGCGGAGCGACGCGACGGCCGCGGGTGGGGAGGCGGGCGGGTGACCCGTCCCCCTCATGCCGCGTGACGCCGCGGACGCGACGAGTGGGAACTCGCACGCGGGGAAGCGAAGCGCAGCGGGTCGTGGTCAGAGCCCGCTTCCCCACCCGCGGCCGTCCCGTCGCTCCGCGTCGCCGAGCGAAGAGCTACGCATCGACCGCACTGAACCCGTTCGCCTGCATCATCAAGAACCCCGCATACATCTCGTTCGCGCTCACCGTCATCGCGTTCGACGCGTCGACGGTCTTCCCCCAGCTCTCACTGGTGTTGAACGTGACGTGCGTCCCACCGACCACGCGCCGCACGGCCGGAATCTCGAAGCGCCGATCCGCGCCCCCGCCGCTGACGATGGCATCCGCCTCGGGCGTGTAGTCGAGGACCGGCCACTCCCGACCCTCGGCGCCGCCCAGCTCGTGAACGATCTGCACGGTGCGGATGCCCGCGCGCTCGAGCGCGCGCGCGGCGAGCATGAAGTCGACCCAGATGTTGCCCGAGCCGTCGATGCCCTGCACGACGCCGTCCACGCGCAGAAGGCGCGCCACGTTGGCCACCATCTGCCCGTTGCGCTCCTTCAGCTCGTGATCGTCCAGGTGCCCGCGACAGAAGATCACGCCCACGAAGTCGAGCTCGCGCGGATGCCGGCGAAACAACGCGCGGATGACGGGATGGTTCTGACGCAGCCAGGTCGGCGTCTTCGTCGGGTTGCGATAGCTCGCGCTCACGACCGCGCCGTCGAAGTACTCGCGCGGATCGAGCACCGTCGGCACGAGGCCGTCGACGGGATGACCGTAGAGGAGCGTCTGACAGAGAAAGCCGACCTGCTGCACCATGTCGACATAGGCGACGCGCGGCACGTCGGGCGCAGCGTGGCCGAGATCGAAGCGCTCGACGTCGTCCGGGCGCGCATCGCCGAGGGTCGTCTCCCCCAGGCGTCTCGCGACGAGGAGCGCGCCGAGACGGACGGCCGCCTCGAACTCGCGATTGCCGACACCGGGACGCGGCGTGAAGACGAGCACCACGTTGTGCGTGTCCGCGCACGCGCAGTACGCAGCGCCCGGACCGCTCATGTCGATCAGCCCCTCGTTGAACTCGAGGCCGCCGATGGCCAGCTCGGGCAGCACGGCGGATTCCAGCACCGCGACACCACCCAGGCGGCGCGTGACGCCGCGCCCCACCGTGCGAGGCGGACCGAGCAGCCCGGGGAACGCGACGCTGTCGCCGCCGACCTTGATGCGCGGCTCCACCGCGTCCATCACGTGAACGATGCGCGCGGACTCGCCCGGCGCCACGAGCTCCACGACGACGTCGGCGACGGCGGCGGGCGTCATGGCGATGCGACGGATCTCCTCGCCATCGAGGGTGAGGCGCCCGTCGACGAGCTCGGTGCGCGGCCCGAGCTCGACCGCGCGGACCTGGAACGTCTGGAGCTCCAGGCTCATCCCTGTGTGGCGATCGCGGCGGCCGTCGTCCTCACCGGGCTACGAGGTGCCGACCCAGCCCGTCTCCGACACGTCGACCGTGACGCCGTCGGGCGCGCGGTACTTCACCTCGACGTTGTGCTTGCGATGCGCGGCGTTCACGCCGAGGGCGGCGTTGATGTCGTCGCGCGGCGTCGACCCCGCCGCGGCGAGCTTCGCCTGGATGGCCTGCATGTCCTCCACCTCGAACCCGATGTGGTGCAGGCCGCTGTACCCGCGGCCGCGCTCCGCGCCGGCGGCCTGATCGTTCTTGAAGTTGAGGATGGCGAGGTTGATGTCGCCGTCGCTCAGGAAGCAGCCCAGCGTGCCGGGGTCGTCGATGCGGGCGATCTCCTTCATCCCGAACACTTCGATGTAGAAGCGAGCCGTCTTCTCGACGTCCTGCGTGCTGATGGCGATGTGCTTGAGCTTGGGCATGGCGCTCTCCTCAGACGGACATGTGGAGGGATGCTATCATCGCGACGGTCGCCCCGACACGGTTGCTCGACACGGAGTCATGATGAATCTGTCACCCAATGCCAAGCGCGCCTTGACGGTGCAGTCCTACACCGCCTCGCCGACGATCGAGGGCGTGCAGATCGTCGAGATCAAGCGGCATCACGA
>JBKPPN010000043.1:0-5257 GCA_046733575.1 Candidatus Methylomirabilota bacterium
GCGATGGTGAGGGCAGGCGTGCCGGAATCGGTAGCGCAGCGGATCAGCGGTCACGCGACGTCCGCGGTGATTCGGCGCTACGACAGGATCTCCGCGATGCGCGAGACCGCAGGGCACAATTTGGGCACAATCAGACTGCGAAGGTCGTCAGGCTCGAAAGACAAGTAGCGAATTCGTAAGTACGGAAGCGTCTAGGAACCCGGTGGGCCTCCCGGACTTCAAATCCGGTGTCCGGCTCTAGACAAGTCGGAGGTGGGTTCGACTCCCACACGCTTCCGCCACAGGAGCACGGATGGGGAAGACAGACACCCGGAAGGGACCGCGGATCCGTCCCGGCCCCAAAGCGCGGCTGCTCACGACGCCGGTCATCGCGACGGTCGTGGTCGTCGTTGTCGCGGTCGTGGTCGGCTACTTCGCGTACCGGGCTCAGGCCAACCTGCCGGGCCGGGTCATGGCCGACCAGGGTAACCTCCACATCGATGCCGTGACGACGCCGCACGAGCCATACAACTCGGACCCGCCCACGTCGGGCCCGCATCTGCCGTACATCGCGCCATGGGGCGTGCATACCCGCCCGGTGCCGCTCGAGCTCCAGGTGCACAACCTCGAGGACGGCGGCGTGGTCGTACAGTACAGCTGTGACTGCCCGGACCTCGTCGCGCACCTCCGGGACATCGTCGCGAAGTACGACCGGCAGGTCCTGCTCGCGCCGTATCCCGCCATGCGGTCGAAGATCGCCCTCACCGCGTGGACCCGGATCGATACGATGGACGAGTTCGATGCCAAGCGGGTCACGCGGTTCATCCAGGCCTACCGTGGCATCGATCACCACAAGTAGCATGATGCTGGCGGGTGCCGCCCTGGCCGTGGCGGGATGTGCGCGACCGCACATCGCGCCCATCGCGCCGCCGCCCTACCGCGCCGTCGTGGCAGCCCCGTACGACGCCACGTGGAAGGCGCTGATCCGGGTGCTCGCCAGGCAGAATCTCCCCCTCCGTGCGGTGGCCCGAGACTCCGGCGTCATCGCGACGGACGACTTCACGACCCCGATCAACCTGTACGCCGACTGTGGACAGGTGAAGGGCGACCAGCTGGAAGGCGACGCGCTCGCGTCGTTCACGCTCTTCGTGGAGGCGGACAGCGCCATCACCCGCGTCCAGGTGAACTCGAAGATCCGGACTCAGGCGCATCGCCGGGGCAGCTCGGGAAAGCTCCGGACCGATCCGGTCTATCCCTGCGCTTCGACCGACAAGTTCGAGGCGAACCTTCTCGATGCCGTCCGGGAGCTGGTGAAGGAGTAGCGTGGCCTCCCGTCTCGCCGATCTCATCCGGAAGGCCCGACGGCTTGCGTCGGAGCGCGACCGTCTCATCGACGCGCTGGCCGAGGAATGGGTGCGTGCCCTGCGGGGACAGGGACTGTCGACGGCCGATCTCGATGAGCTCTGGGCGGGACTCACCGAGGATGCGGTCCGCCATGGCGGGCAGTCCGCGACGGGAAAGTGGTCCACGCAGGTGTGGCGCGCCGAGACGCACGAGGTGATCGGACGCCTGCGCAAGAAGGTCGAGGCGGCCCTCGATGACCGCTGACGCCACGCCGCTAGCCCGGGCGTTACGCGCGATTCCCTCCGTGGACGCGCTGACCCGTGAGCTCGTAGCACGCCCCGAGGTCGCACGCATCTCCCGCCCCCGACTCACCGCGACGGTTCGCAGCGTGCTCGAAGGCGAACGCGGTCGCGTGTCGACGGGCGCTCCCCCGTCGGAGCGCGAGTCGCTGGTCCGCCGCGTCCTGGACGCACTGCGTCCGGGCGGGTTCTCGTTGCGGCCCGTCATCAACGCCACCGGCGTCGTGCTCCACACCAATCTCGGTCGCGCCCTGCTGAGTCCGCTGGCACGGGAGCGCCTTGACGTCGTGGCCGAGGCGTACTCGAACCTCGAGATCGACCTCGCGAGCAAGGAGCGCGGCTCGCGCTACAGCCACGTGGAAGAGCTCCTGCGCCGGCTCACGGGCGCCGAGGACGCGCTCGTCGTGAACAACAACGCGGCCGCCGTCCTGCTCGCCCTCGACACGCTGGCGCGCGGGCGCGAGGTGATCGTCTCGCGCGGCGAGCTGATCGAGATCGGCGGCGAGTTCCGCATTCCCGACATCATGGCGCGGAGCGGGGCGACGCTGCGCGAGATCGGCGCGACCAATCGCACGCACCCGAAGGACTACGTGGACGCGATCGGCCCGTCCACGGCGCTCCTCCTGAAGGTTCACACGTCGAATTACCGCGTGGTCGGATTCACCGCCGAGGTGACCTCGCGTCAGCTCACCGACCTCGCGCGCGAGCGGTCGTTGCCGGTGATGGAGGATCTCGGGTCCGGCTCGCTCGTCGACCTCCGACCGTACGGGTTCCCGTACGAGCCGACCGTGCCCGAGGTCGTCGCCTCGGGCGTCGACGTGGTGACGTTCTCGGGCGACAAGCTGCTTGGCGGTCCGCAGGCGGGGATCGTGGTGGGCAAGCGGGAGCTCGTCGGTCGGTTGAAGAAGAATCCGCTGAACCGCGCGCTGCGCATCGACAAGTTCACCATTGCCGCGCTCGAGGCGACGCTCTCCGCGTACGAGGCGGGCACGGCGCTGGGGACGATCCCGACCCTGCGCCTGCTGACCGAGCCGCTCGTCGCCATCCGCGCGCGGGCCCGCCGCCTCCTGACCGGCCTGTCCCTCGACACCCGGGCGCAGCTCGACGCCCGCGTCGTCGATGCCCGCTCGCAGGTCGGAGGCGGCGCGCTCCCGACCGTCGAGCTTCCCACCGCGGCGCTCGCCGTCGGCACGGAGTCGTGTCCCGCCCGCGTGATCGACGAACGTCTTCGCGGCGGTGAACCGGCCGTCCTCGGTCGAATCGTCGACGATCGACTGCTCCTCGACTGCCGTACCGTTCTGCCCGCCCAGATCGGATCGCTTGCCGCCGCGCTGCGCGCGGCCGCTTCGTGAAGCACGTCGTCGTCGGGACGGCAGGGCACATCGACCACGGCAAGACCTCGCTCGTCAAGGCGCTCACCGGGATCGACACCGATCGCCTGCCCGAGGAGAAGGCGCGCGGCATCACGATCGACCTCGGGTTCGCCTTTCTGCAGGAGCCCGACGGGCTCACCATCGAGATCGTCGACGTGCCGGGCCACGAGCGCTTCGTCAAGAACATGCTGGCGGGCGTGGGTGGCATCGACCTCGCGGTCCTCGTCATCGCCGCCGACGAGGGGGTGATGCCGCAGACGCGCGAGCACCTCGCCATCTGCTCGCTCCTCCACATCCCGCATGGTCTGGTCGCGCTCACGAAGACCGATCTCGTCGACGGCGAGTGGCTGGAGCTCGTGCGCGACGACGTCATGGCTCTGACCCGCGCGACATTTCTCGAGGACGCGCCGATCATCGGGGTGTCCGCGCGGACCGGCGACGGCATCGCCGACTTGCGGGCGGCGCTGCGCAGTCTCGCCGCGAAGGTGGCCCCACGCGGCCAGGACCGCCTGACGCGTCTGCCCGTCGACCGCGTCTTCACGGTCAAGGGATTCGGCACCGTCGTGAGGGGTACGCTGACGGCGGGGCATCTCGCCGTGGACGATCGTGTGGAAATCTATCCCCGCGCGGTCCAGAGCAAGGTACGGGGACTCCAGGCCCACGGGCAGACGGTGACCGAAGCCTTCGCCGGTCAGCGGACCGCGGTGAATTTCCAGGGCCTTGACCGAGCGGCCGTCGACCGCGGCAACGTGGTCGGCCACGCCGGAACACTGGTGCCGTCGCTGATGGTCGACGGCACCTTCGAGCTGCTGAAGGACGCGCCGCGACCCGTCAAGTCGCGCGACCGCGTCCGCTTCCACGCCGGGACGAGCGAAATCATGGCCCGCGTCCTCGTGCTCGAAGGGGAGGATCTCGAGCCCGGGCACACCGCGTTCGCGCGCTTCCGTCTCGAAGCGCCGCTCGTTGCCGTGCCAGGCGACCGCTTCGTCATTCGCTCCTACTCGCCCGTCGTCACGATCGGCGGAGGCACCCTGCTCGACGTGGATCCGCCGCGCTTCAAGCGGAAGACGTCGGCGCTCGTGGACCATCTGACGCTGCTCCAGCGCGGCACACCGGCGGAGGTCGTCGAGGAGCACGTGCGGCACGCGGGCGTGGCGGGCGTCCGCACGGCGGCGCTGTCCGGCCGCGTGCCCATCGGTCCCGCCGAGCTGCGCGCGCTGCTCACGGAGCTCGCGGCCACCGGCCGGCTGGTCGCGGTCGACCGCGAGTGGTTCGTGCATCCCGAGAGCTACGCGCGGCTGCGCGAGCAGACGCTGGCCGCGCTGGAGCAGTTCCATCGCGCGCATCCGCTCAAGCCCGGGATGTCGCGCGAGGAGCTGAGGAGCCGCGCCGCGAGCACCGGGCGCGGATCGGACCGGCGCGGCGTCGCGCCGGACGAGCGCGTCTTCGCCCACCTGCTCGCCACGCTGGACGCCGACGGCATCGCGCGGACGGAGCGGGACAAGGTCCGGCTCGCCACTCACGAGGTGCGCCTCTCCCCGGAGCAGCAGCGCGTGGTGGACCAGATCGAGGCCGCGTTTCTCGAGGCACGCGCGGCGCCGCCCAGCCCGGAAGACGCCCTCGCGCGCGTCGGCGTGACGGGCGACGAGGAGCACGAGCTCTTCGCGGTGCTCGTCGAGGGAAAGAAGCTCGTGCGCGTGAAGGAGTCACTGTTCTTCCACCCCGAGGCGCTCGGCACGATCGAGGAGAAGGTCATCGCGTTCCTGAAAGAGAAGAAGGAGATCGGTCCCGGCGACATCAAGGACCTCCTCGGGATCTCGCGGAAGTATGCGATCCCGCTCCTTGAGTACCTCGACGGCCGTCGCGTCACGACGCGTCAGGGCGAGCGTCGGGTCTTGCGCGGGGGATAGGGCCGAGGCTACTGTTGGGGATCGGGAAAGGAGTCTTCCCATGTTTGGTCTGGGCTACCAGGAACTGCTGATCATCCTCGTGATCGTGCTCGTGCTCTTCGGCGCGAACCGGCTGCCGGAGCTCGCGCGGTCGCTCGGCTCGAGCGTCAAGGAGTTCAAGAAGGGCGTGAACGAAGCCCAGAAGGAGGACACCACCTCGCCCGCAGTGCGGAAGGAAGAGGAGAAGAAGGCGTAGCTTCTTTCGTCGGAGTCGACCTCGGGGGCACGCGCATGCGTGTGGGCGTGGTGGCCCCCGACGGGACCGTCGTCGCCCACACTGAAGCCCGCACGGAGGCCGCGCGCGGTCCGCGCG
>JBKPPN010000044.1:0-4012 GCA_046733575.1 Candidatus Methylomirabilota bacterium
GAGCCTGGTCGCGCTCGGCCTCCTCGTGGTCGCCACCGGGTTGCTTCTGTGGCCCGCCGCCTATCATCAGATCGTCGTCGGTGGTGAGGTCACCCGCCAGTTTCACGAGTTCATCACCGCCGTCATGCACTGGGCGCTGCTGCCGTTCGCGCTGTCGCTCGGTCTGGGGCTGTTCCTCGCCACGACGCGCGTCGCGCCCGGTACACCGGCCGTCGCCGCCGGTATCGCCGGCACCGGACTGGCGCTCGCGCTGTGGTATGGCCTGCAGTGGCTCATCCGCGCGGCCGGCGGCGGCCGACGCGAGGGAACGCCCATGAGCGAGACGGAGCCCACGAACCTCGAGCGGAAAGTCGAAGAGGTGCTCACGGAGTGCCGCGTGGTGCTCCCCGGCGCCCAAGCCCTGCTCGGCTTCCAGCTCGCCATGGTGCTCACGGAGGCGTTCGACCGGCTCCCGCTGTCCTCGCGGTACGTTCACCTCGCCAGTCTCGCCGCGATCGCGATCACGACCGTGCTGCTGATCGCGCCCGCCGCGTATCACCGGATCGTCGAACGCGGTGACGACACGCCGCGCTTCCTGCACTTCGCGAGCGGCGTGCTCGTCGCGTCGCTCGTCACCATCGGTCTGGGGCTGGCAGGCGATCTGTACGTCGTCGTGCGGAAGGTGACGGAGTCGCGGACGGTGGGCGTCGCGGCGGCGGCGACGACCCTGGCGGTCCTCTACGGCGCGTGGTTCGGTTTCACGATCGCGCGTCGACGTCGCCTCGAGCTGCTCCGGTCGCGGCGCGACGTCGTTCCCGACGACGGTCAGCCCGCATGACGGTCTCGGCGCCGCGCACGAGCGAGGTCCGCCCCGCCGCGCGATGGCGGAACGGCATCGTCCGTCCGATGCTGGCGTCGCTCGAGGCCGCGCCGCTCGTGGACGAGGCGTTCGTGTACGAGCCGAAGTACGACGGCATCCGCGCGCTGATCGACGTCGAGCCGGGTCGCGAGCCGCACGGCGTGACCATCCGCTCCCGCGCCGGCAACGACAAGACGGCGCAGTTCCGTGACATCGTCGCGGCGCTGGACCGGTTTCGTCTCGGCCTGAAGGCGCCCATCCTCCTCGACGGAGAGATCGTCGCCCTCGATCCCGGCGGCGCACCGGCGGGATTCCAGCGGCTGCAGGGACGGATTCACCTCACGGAGCGGGGTGGCGCCGACGCGCACGCCCGCCGCCAGCCCGCGGCGTTCATCGCCTTCGACGTGCTGCGCGACGGCGACGAGGACCTGCGCCCGCTGCCGCTCGTGGCGCGTCGCGCCCGCCTGGAGCGCATCCTCAAGAATCACGGCAGCGGCACGCTGCGCATGAGCGAGTTCGTCGCGGGCGACGCGCGCGCGCTCCACGACCGCGTCGCGCAAGCCGGGGGCGAAGGGCTGATCGCCAAGCGACTGCAGTCGACCTATCAGTCGGGACGACGCAGCGCGGACTGGCGAAAGATCAAGCTGCCGAGGGTGGCCGACTTCGTGGTGGGCGGCTTCACCGATCCGCGCGGCTCGCGTCCCCACTTCGGCGCGCTCCTGCTCGGCGTGCCGACGGACGGCGGGCTGGAATACGTCGGCCACACCGGGACCGGGCTCGACGACCGCGAGCTCGCGCGTCTCCACGGCATCATGAAGCCGCGCGAGACGGCGACCTGTCCGTTTCGCGTGCGCCCGCGCACGAACGAGCGGCCGCACTGGATCACCACCGACCCGCCCGTGGTCGTCGCCGTGCGCTTCACCGAGCTCACCGACGATCAGCGTTTGCGTGCGCCGGTCTATCTCGGCCGGCGGGATCCCGGCGCGCCGCGCGGTCGACGCCCGGCCGGACGTCCCGATGCGCCGCGCGCGTCGGCGCCGCGTCTCGGACCACCGGCGGGATTGTCCGCCGACCTCCGACGCAGCTGGGAACGCCTGGCGGAGATCGAGGACGGCGAGGGCGCGGGCACCGTGACGGTGGACGGGCACCATCGTCTCGATGTCAGTCATCTGGGCAAGGTGTGGTGGCCCGATCTCGGCATCACGAAGGGCGACGTGATGCGCTACTACGTGACGGTGTCGCCGTACATCCTCCCCGCCGTGGCCGATCGACCGCTCATCATGAAGCGCTACCCGAACGGCGTGCGCGCCAAGTCGTTCTACCAGCAGCGGGCGCCTGCCGACGTGCCGCGCGGCGTCAGGACGGCCGTGCTGCCGTCGGATCGCGTGGTGCCGAGCCGGCTGATCGGCGGCGCGCTCACGACGCTGCTCTTCATGACCCAGATCGCGGCCATCTCCCAGGACCCGTGGTTCTCGCGCGTGCGGACGCCCGACTTCGCCGACCACGTGGCATTCGATCTCGACCCCATGCCCGCCGTGAGCTTCGCGCAGGTGCGCGACGTGGCGCGCTGGATCCACGAGGAGCTGGAGCGGCTCAGCGTGCCCGCGGTGCCCAAGACGTCGGGCTCGGAAGGCCTGCACATCTACGTGCCGCTGCCGCCGCGCACGACGTACGACACGGGACGGATCTTCTGCGAGATGGTGGCCGCCGTCGTGGCGCAGAAGCACCCGCGTCAGGCGACGGTCGAGCGCGCCGTGCACGCGCGCGGCCGACGCGTCTACATCGACTGCCTCCAGAACCTCCGCGGCAAGAGCCTCGCCACCGCCTACAGCGCGCGCGCGTCGTCGTACGCCGGCGTGTCGGCGCCCCTCACGTGGAGCGAGGTCGACGACGGCGTCGACCGTGGCGACTTCACCCTCCGCACGATGCCCGGGCGCGTGCGCGCGGTGGGCGATCTCTGGCGTCCGCTGCGCGAGTCGCCGGGCGTCGACTTGGCGCGAGTGCTCCGCCTCGCTCGCGTATAATCGCCGACTATGCGTGCGCTTCTGGCCGTGCTCGTCGTCATCGTGCTGGTCGTGGCTGGGCTGGTCGTGTGGGGCATCGGCGTCAACAACCGCCTCGTGCGCGCCGAGCAGGACGTCAACGAGAAGTGGGCGCAGGTGCAGAACGTCTACCAGCGCCGCGCCGATCTCATTCCGAACCTCGTGGAGACCGTGAAGGGCTTCGCGACCCAGGAGCGGACGGTGCTGACCGAGGTCACCGAGGCCCGCTCGCGGGCGTCCAGCGTGCAGCTGACGCCCGAAGCGCTCAACGACCCGAAGGCCATGGAGCGCTTCCAGGCCGCGCAGGGCCAGCTCTCGGGCGCGCTGAGTCGCCTGCTCGTCACGGTGGAGCGCTATCCCGAGCTGAAGTCCAACCAGAACTTCCTCGCCCTGCAGAGCCAGCTCGAGGGCACCGAGAACCGGATCGCCGTGGAACGACGGCGCTACAACGAGTCCGTGCGCGAGTACAACACCCAGCTTCGCGTCTTCCCCGGCAGCATCGCAGGCCGGCTCGCGGGCTTCCAGCCCAAGGCCTTCTTCGAGGCCTCCGCCGACGCCGCCAACGCCCCGAAAGTGAAGTTCTGATCCCGCCGGCTGGGGTGGCGTCTCTCGATCGCGAGCCCGTGCCCGCCGTCACCACGCCCGTCGCGAGTCGGTAGTCGTGCTGGCCGCGGCGGTTCTGCTGTTCGCCGCCCTCGTGGTGCCGCCCGCGCCGACCGCCCACGTCAACGACTACGCGCACGTCCTGTCGGCCGCGGACAGCCAGGCCCTCGAGCGGACCTTGACGGAGCGCGAGGCCGCCACCGGCGCCCAGATGGTCGTGGCGCTCTTCCCGTCGCTCGAGGGCGAGAGCCTCGAGGACTTTTCCATCCGGCTCGCCCAGCAGTGGCGCATCGGGCAGAAGAAGCTCGACAACGGCGTGATCCTCCTCGTCTTCGTCAACGACCGCAAGGTGCGCATCGAGGTCGGCTACGGCCTGGAGCCCGTCATCACCGATGCGGTGTCGGCGCAGATCATCCGCGAGCGCATCGCGCCGCGCTTTCGCGAGGGACGGTATGCCGCGGGCCTCGACGCCGCGGTGGCCGCGGTGTTCGAGCGCATCGGCCCGGGCGGCGGTCCCGCGCCGAAGGGA
>JBKPPN010000045.1:0-7622 GCA_046733575.1 Candidatus Methylomirabilota bacterium
GTCCACCGCGGCGCCCCGCGCCGTCTCGCCGGCGCCGCCGCTCACGCGCGCGGTCGCCTCGCCCGCGGTGCCCTTGGCGCGCGCGATCATCACCTCGATCGGCCCGCCAGGGGCGAGCTGCACGATGGCGAAATTCACCACCATGATGCCGAGCAGCGTGGGAACGATCAGGAGCAGGCGGCGAGCGATGTAGCCCAGCATCCGGCCTAGCGGAACACCTCGTTCTTGCGCCGCGCGAGCGCCTCGCTCTTGGCGGCATCGATCCACCAGGCGTCGAGCGGCAGCGCGTATTTCGGCGAGATCTCCGGACGGCCGAACTTGTCCCACGCCGCGACGCGGAAGCTCTGGATGTGCCAGTGCGGGATCACGTAGAAGCCCCACAGCAGGACCCGGTCGAGGGCCCGCGTGCGGTCGACCAGGCTCTGCCGGTCGGGCGCGGCGACGAGCAGCGCGACGACCTCGTCCACGACGGGATCATGAACGCCCGCCACGTTCTCGCTCCCGTTCACGTTCGCGCTGGCCGACGTCCAGAAATCGAACTGCTCGTTGCCCGGCGAGAGCGACTCGCCCCACACGTGCACGATCATGTCGAAGTCGAACGTCTCCACCCGCTTCTCGTACTGCGCGGTATCGACGGTGCGCGGCCGCGCCCGGATGCCGAGATGCTCCAGGTTTTTGACGAAGGGCAGCGTGATGCGCTCGAAGGCAGGCTCGGCGAGCAGGATCTCGAACTCGAACGGCTCGCCGGTCGCCTCGTTCACCAGCCGCATGTCGCGGACCACCCAGCCCGCCTGCTTGAGGAGCCTCAACGCGGTGAGGAGGTTCTGCCGGATGAACCCCGAGCCGTCGCTCACCGGAGGCCGGTACTCGCGCGTGAACACCTCGTCCGGCACGCGGCCGCGGTAGGGCGCCAGGACCGTGAGCTCGCCCTCCGTGGGCAGTCCCCGCGACGCGAGCTCCGAGTTGGAGAAGTAGCTCGTCGTCCGGGTGTACGCGCCGTAGAACAGCGTGCGGTTCGTCCACTCGAAGTCGAAGGCGTAGCCGATCGCCTCACGGACGCGTCGATCCGCGAAGAGCGGCCGGCGCGTGTTGAAGACGTAGCCCTGCATCCCCGTCGGCAGCTCGTTCTTGATCTCTTCCTTCTTGAACAATCCCGCCGCGAGCGCGGGGCTCGCGTAGCCGGTCGCCCACTGCTTCGCCGCGTTCTCGACGCGGAAGTCGTACTGGCCGGCCTTGAACGCCTCGAGCGCGATGCTGCCGTCCCGATAGTAGTCGTAGCGGATGGTGTCGAAGTTGTTGCGCCCCACCCGCACCGGGAGCGACGCGGCCCAGTAGTCCGTGACGCGACGGTACACCACGAAGCGCCCGGGCTCGAACGCTCCGCGATCCAGGCGATACGGACCGCTGCCCAGCGGCGGCTCGAGGGTGGTCCGATCGAAGGTCCGCGTGTTCCAGTACGTCCGCGACAGCACGGGCAGCTGCCCGAGGATGAGCGGCAGCTCGCGGTTGTCGCCGGGGCTGAACGTGAAGCGCACGCGGCGCTCGCCGAGCTTCTCCGCCTTCACCACCTTGCCGTAGTACGAGCGGAAGCGAGGATGCCCCTTGGCCTTGAGCGTGTCGAAGGTCCAGATCACGTCGTCCGCCGTCATCGGACTGCCGTCGTGGAAGCGCGCCTCGGGCCGGAGGTTGAAGATCACCCACGAGCGGTCGGGCGGCGTCTCGACGCTCTCCGCGACGAGCCCGTACTCGGAGAACGGCTCGTCGTCCGACTGCACCATCAGCGTGTCGAACGTGTTCAGGATCCCCGCCGCGGGAACGCCCTTCAGGATGAAGGGATTGAAGTTATCGTAGGTGCCGATCGCGGCGAGGCGGACGTCGCCGCCCTTGGGCGCCTTCGGATTGGTGTAATCGAAGTGCGTGAAGCCCGGGCCGTACTTCAGGTCCCCGTACATCGAGAGCGCGTGGGTCGGAGCGACTGGCGCAGCCGCACCCGCGGACTCGCCGACCAGCACCAAGGCGACGGCGAGGAGGACGACCAGGACGCGCATCACGTCGAGTCTACCAAGGTGAAGACGGGACGCCGCGGGCACGTCGAATGCACATGAGGAGACCTACGATGAAACGGGTGAGGTCGCTGATCCTGGTCGTTCTTGCGCTCGGCCTGCTCGCCGTCCCGGACATGGCGGCGGCCAACCATTTCGGCGTCCCGCACACCGCGACGGCCCAGCCGCGACCGTCGCGCGGTCAGTATGTCGCGCCGGTACCGGGGGTGGCGGCGGCCACGCCGCAGTTCGGCATGCGCGACCACCGCTTCGACGGGTGGCATCACGGCCATCCGTATCCCGGTCCCTATCCGTACGTGGTGCCGCAGCCGCAGTGGGTGTGGCAGCCCGGGTACTGGAACTGGAACGGGCAGCAGTGGTTCTGGACACCGAGCCGCTGGGTGCAGTACTACCCGTACTGAGCGGACCGACCGCTCGCGTCCTTCGCGTCCTTGATCCTCCGCGGCAGCTACGGTAGAAGGTCTCAGACCTTCACCGCCGCCGACGGAGGATCATCATGCCGGCTCGTCCCCAGCGCTCTCCCGCGCGTCGTCGCACCGCGGTCTCGCCGTGGCCGAAGGACGCGCGCTGCTGCGTGTTCCTGCAGTTCCACTTCGACGCGGAGTCGGGCTGGCTCTCGCGCGATCCCGCCACGGCGGATCTTCCTGGCGTGCTCTCCCAGGGTGTGTACGGCGCCAAGATGGGCGTCCAGCGCATCCTGGACCTGCTGAAGGCGGAAGGCGTCCCGTCGTCGTGGTTCATCCCGGGCTGGGTGGCGGAGCGCCATCCCGGCGCCGCGCGCGCCATTCGTGACAGCGGCGTCGAGATCGGTCACCACGGCTACCTGCACGAGCGCGCGCGTCCCGACGATCCCGCCGGCGAGCGCGAGTCGTTCGCTCGCGGAATGAAGGCCCTCGAGACGGTTCTCGACGTGAAGCCGATCGGGTACAGCGCGCCGGGCTGGGACCTGACGCCGATCACGCTCGATCTCGTGCGCGAGCACGGGATGATCTACTCGACGAACCTCATGGACGACGCCTATCCGTATCTGCATCCCGGCTCCCCGCCGGTGGTGGAGATTCCCGTGGACTGGATCCTCGACGACGCGCCGTACTACGCGTTCCACCCCAGGTGGCTGCCACGTCCCATGCAGAGTCCCGAGAGCGTGTACGGCGTCTGGCGCGACGAGTTCCTCGGCTGCTACGAGCTCGGCGGAATGTTCGATCTCACCTGCCATCCGCAGTTCAGCGGCCATCCGTCGCGGCTGCTCGCCCTGCGCAAGCTCATCCGGTTGATCAAGAGCCACCGCAACGTCTGGTGGGCCACGGGACGGGAGATCGCGGAGCTGTGGATGCGGCGCGAGGGAGCGACACGATGAGAGAGCCGATCCGCTGGCCCCGCGGCGCGCGCTGCGCGTTCGCGCTCTCGTTCGATCTCGACGGCGAGAGCCCGTGGATCCACCGCGATCCCGCCCTCGAGCATCGCCCGCTCCACATGTCGATGGGCGCCTACGGACCGAGGACGGGCATGCCGCGCATCCTGGACTTCCTCGATGCCTATGCCCTCAAGGTCTGCGTCTTCATCCCGGGCTGGATCGTGGAGCGCTATCCCGCGCTGTGCGAGGAGATCGTCAAGCGCGGGCACGAGGTGGGTCATCACGGCTATCTCCACGAGAAGCCGTTCTTCATGACGGGCGGTCGCGAGCAGGAGGAAGAGCTGCTCCTGAAGAGCATGGAGATCTTCAAGAAGATCCTGGGGGTGACGCCGCTCGGCTCGCGCTCGCCGTCCGCCGATCCCAGCCACGACACCATGGACCTCCTCGCCAAGCACGGCTACGTCTACCACTCGAACATGCTCGACAGCGACCTGCCCTACTTCCACGACACGCCGCACGGCCGTCTCGTGGAGCTGCCGACCGCGTGGTGCAACAACGACGCGCCGTTCTTCCAGTTCAGCGCCGTGCCGCCCGTGGGCAACGGCATCTGGAGCCAGCAGGACGTCTTCGAGATCTGGTCCGAGGAGTTCGAGGGCCTCTACGCCGAGGGCAGCTTCTTCAACCTGATGGGCCACCCGCAGATGATCGGGCGGCCCTCGCGCATGCGGATGCTCGAGCGCATCGTGCGACAGATCCGCGCCAAGGGCGACGTGTGGTTCGCCACGCCGCTCGAGGTCGCACGCTTCTGGGTGTCGCGGGACGCGATGTGATGGGCGCCCTCGACGGGAAGACGGCGCTCGTCACGGGCGCGGGACGCGGGTTCGGCCGCGCCATCGCGCTCGCCTTCGGTCGCGCAGGCGCGGACGTCGCCGTGAACTATCGCGCCAGCGCGGCCGGGGCGGAGGACGTCGTGAAGGAGCTGCGCGGGATGGGGCGTCGCGCCGTCGGTCTCCAGGCCGACGTGTCGCGCGAGGCCGACGTCGACCGCCTGGTGCGCGCCACGCTGGACGCCTTCGGCGGCCGCCTCGACGTCCTCGTGAACAACGCGGGCGTCATGACCCGCGGCCTCTACGCCGAGACCGCGGTGAGCGCCTACGCCGAGATGTTCGCGATCAACGTCACGGGCAGCATGCTGTGTGCGCGCGCGGTGCTGCCCGCGATGATCGCGCAGCGTCGCGGCCGCATCGTCAACTTCTCGTCGCAGCTGGCCCGCTTCGGCGTCGGCAATCCCGGCTTCACCGCCTACGCCACGACGAAGGGCGCGGTGGAGGCGTTCACGCGGGCGCTCGCGCACGAGGTGGGTCCGCACGGCATCACCGTGAATGCCGTCGCGCCCGGCGGCATCGAGACCGACATGAGCAAGGCCGTGATGACGCCCGAGTACCGCGCGAAGCGGCTCGCCGAGCTGCCGCTCCGACGCTTCGGCGACGTCGAGGACGTCGCCGCCTGTACCGTCTTTCTCGCCTCCGACGGCGCCGGCTATCTCACCGGGCAGGTGCTCCAGCCCAACGGCGGCTGGATCATGCCGTGAGGTCCCGACCTCCCCGGGGCAGGTCGTCGCGTTACTCGATGATCTTGTCGGCGCGTGCCGTCACGATGCGCGGCATGGTGAGGCCGAGCGCGCGCGCCGTCTTCGCGTTGACCACGAGGTCGAACTTCTCCGGTCGCTCGACGGGGAGCTCGCCCGGTTTCGCGCCCTGCAGGATGCGGCTGACGTAGCCTCCGGCGCGGCGGAACGCCTCGCGCAGGCTCGGGCCGTAGGCCATGAGCCCGCCCGCCTCCGCGAACTCCACGAACATCGAGACGGCGGGCAGCCGCCTCGTCAGGGCCCCCGTGCTGATGCGCTCGCGATTGCCGAAGACGAGCGGCGACGACAGCAGCAGCACCGCACCGGCACGACCGCGCGCCGCCGTATCGAGTGCGGTCTCCACCTCGGTGGTCGCGCGCAGCTCGACGCGCTGAAGCTCCATCGCCAGGGTCCGTCCCGCAGCGTCGGTCGCGGCGAACTGCGGCGCGTTGAGGACGGGATCGCCCACCACGGCGACGCGCGACAGCGTCGGGATCACCTCGCGCATGAGCTGGAGCTGCTTGCCACTCAAGTCGGGGAGGTCGAGAAAGACGCCCGTGACGTTGCCGCCCGGCCGGGCCAGGTTCTTGACGAACCCCATCGCGACGGGATCGGTCTCGAGGTCGACGGCGACGATGGGAATCACGCTCGTGGCCGACTTCAGCGCGGTGAGCGCGCCGGCACCGCGCGCGAACAGCACGTCGGCGGAGGCACGCACGAGGTCCTGCGCCAGCCCGGGCAGGCGGTCCGGACGCCCGCCGGTGTGGCGCTGCTCCACGACGATGTTCCGGCCGTCGTCGTAGCCCATCTGCCGCAGTCCTTCCGCGAACGCCTGCACGAGCGACGGGTCACTGGGCGTGACGCCGACGGCGGCCACGCGCGGCGTCCGGCCCTGTGCGCCGGCGATCGCCGGTCCCGCCAGTCCCGACGCGGCAAGGGCGCGTAGCAACGCGCGCCGTGAAAGCGGGTCCTGCCTCACCTCGTCGCGTCGCCGATCCGCGCGTCGCATCGCCCCCGTAACCATAGCTGCCTCGCCCGCGTCGCGCCAAGCCCGCGTGATAATTTCGGCCGATATGGACTCCGTGTTCGCCGCGTTCACGGCCACCGCCGAGCGCTGGCCTGATCATTCGTTCCTCTGCGCGCCCCCGGCGCCGGGCCGCGCGTACCATCCCGACGGCGTCGAGTTCACGTACGGCGAGACGTGGACAGCCGTGCGTGCCCTCCGCGACCGCTACGCCGCGGCGGGCTACGGTCACGGTCACCGCGTCGCCCTCCTCCTCGAGAACCGCCCCGAATTCTTCTTCCACTACCTCGCGCTGAATGCGCTCGGCTGCGGCATCGTCCCCATCAACCCGGACTATCGCCACGACGAGATGCTCTACCAGATGGAGCACTCGGAGGCCGAGCTGGCCGTGGTCGTGTCCCGTCGCGTGGGCGACCTGGAGGCCGTCGCGCGCGATCGCGCGAAGCCGCTGCCCGTGGTGAACGCCGAGTCGTTGCCCGACGGATTGCCGAGGCCCTCCACGCCTGCGCGCCCGGAGCGCGGAGCCCTCGACACGGAAGCGAGCCTGCTCTACACGTCGGGCACGACGGGGCGACCCAAGGGCTGCATCCTCACCAACCTCTACTACCTGACGTCCGGCGCGTGGTACCGCGACCTGGGCGGACGTCTCAGGCTCGAGCACGGGCGCGAGCGCGTGATCAATCCGCTGCCGCTCTTCCACATGAACTCGCAGTGCCTCACCGCGACCTGCATGATGCTCACCGCGAACTGCCTCGTCCTGCCCGAGCGTTTCCGCCCGACGCGCTGGTGGGCGGACGTCGTCAACGCGCGCGCGACCGCGATCCATTACCTCGGCGTCATGCCGCCGCTCCTGCTCAACCAGCCCGTCACGGACCTCGAGCGCGCGCATCGGGTGAAGTTCGGCCTCGGCGCGGGCATCGAGCCCGGACTGCACGCGGCCTTCGAGGAGCGGTTCGGCTTCCCGCTCGTCGAGGTCTGGGGCATGACGGAGACGGGTCGCATCCTGAGCGACAACGTGGAGCCGCGGCAGATCACCACGCGCGCCTTCGGCCGTCCGCTGCGCGAGCTCGAGGCGCGCGTGGTCGACGACGCGGACCGCGAGGTGCCGCGCGGCGTGGAGGGCGAGCTCGTCGTCCGCTGCGCCGGGCCCGATCCGCGGCGCGGCTTCTTCGCCGGGTACCTGAAGAACCCCGAGGCCACCGAGGAGGCGTGGCGCGACGGCTGGTTCCACTCGGGCGACGTCGTGCGGCAGGCCGAGGACGGCATGCTCTACTTCGTCGACCGCAAGAAGAACATCATCCGGCGCTCCGGCGAGAACATCGCAGGCGCCGAGGTCGAAGCGATCCTGCAGGCCCACGACGCCGTGGCGCAGGTCGCGGTGATCGCCGTGCCCGACGAGCTGCGCGACGAGGAGGTGATGGCCTGCGTGGTGCCCATGCCGGGCCGCGTCGGCGATCGCGCGCTCGCCGAAACCCTCACCGACTGGTGTCTCGCGAAGCTTGCCTACTTCAAGGCGCCGGGCTGGGTGCTCTTTCGCGACGCGCTGCCCACCAC
>JBKPPN010000046.1:0-9652 GCA_046733575.1 Candidatus Methylomirabilota bacterium
GGAGCGATTCCCGGTGTCCCCGAGGAAGGGGTTGAGGATGATGTCCTGAAAGGTCGTGCCGGTCTCGGCGTTGATGGCGAGATAGGTGAAGCTCCCGTCCACGGCCTCGACCCTCGCCTGCCCGTTCGACGGCTCGGTCAGGGTCTCCGTCCCCGTCAGCAGGAAGACGCCCCCCGTCTGGTTCGTCGTGCCGGTGACCGTCGTCCCGGAGAGACCGCTGTTCAGGAGCAGGTTCTCCTCGTTCGGCTCCGGACTGTTCTTGGCCGTCACCGTGACCGCCTGCGAGACTGCCGCGCTGCAGAGCGCCACGAAGAACGACGCGACCAGAGCCACCGCCACTTTCTTCTGCATTGCGAAGCTCCCATTCACTGCTCTGTCCCCTCGCCCTTCGAGGGGGTCCGGCGCGTGAGCGTCACTCCCCGGTATTGCAGCCGGCGTACCAGACGAGAAGCGCACGATTTCCGCCACATGCAGAGCGGGTCGCTTCGGAGTGGAAAGCTCGTCGACAGGGGGTGCGCGAGCACTTCGCGCCGCCGGCAGAATGCCCAGCGCTCAGGTCAACGATATCGGTCGGATGGGCCGTTTCCGCGCAGCGACTGCGATCTAAGAGCGCTCGACAGCGAACGGTGTGCGCGCTGCGGCCTCCGCCGTCGGCGGCGTCTCGTCAGTGGTGGCCGCCGGCAACCGACGCGCCGCTGATCACCGCCAGTCGCTTCGCCAAGGGCGTGTTCCGGCTGCGGCCGACGCGAACGACCCCGTCAATCACGATGGCCGAGACCCCCGGGATGTCACCGCGCGCGATCGCTCCGAACGCGTCTGCGGCGCCCGAGGCTGACGGCGCGTCGCACACGAGGAGGTCGGCGGGCTCACCGACGGCGATCGTGCCCGTCGACAGCCGGAACGCCCGCCGGTTGTTGCCCGTCGCCAGCGCGATCGTCTCCTCCGCCGAGAGATCGCCGAGCGACGAGATCTCGCACACGGACTTCAGCACGCCCATCGGCATCACGCCGGTCCCGGTCGGCGTGTCGCTCGCAATGCACACGCGCGTCAGGGCGCCCGCCGCACGCGCCTCGCGCACGATGAACAGCGCCGAGCGCAGGTTGCCGGCCTGCACGATCTGCAGGGCCATGTCGCTCTCGCGGATGATCCGGCGCAGACCGTCCTCGTCGAGCGACGTCGTCCCGCCGTTGACGTGGCCGCAGACGTCCGGCCGCAGCTGCAGCAGCACCTCGTGGCTGATCGGGCTCGAGCCCGGGATCGACGTGCCCCCGCTGTGCGACATGACGCACAGCCCGTGCTTCTGGGCCATGCGGACGTCCGCCGCGCCGTCGCCCGGCTGCGCATAGGCGCCGAATCCGTACTTCGCGTGACGCACGCCGTGCTTCGCCATCTCGGCGAAGTCCGCGTCGGTGAGACCGGGCTCGAGGATCACCGAGCCCGCGTTGACCTTCATGCCGTTCGGATGAAAGTCGGCGAAGCACTTCGCCGCCGTGATCGCGATGGCCTTCGACGCCACGGGATCGTGCGGGCGCCCCGGCGTGTGCACGCCCTCCCCCGCCGACACGACGCTGGTGATGCCGCCGTGAACGTACGAGTCGAGGAAGTCGACCGTCTTCTGGCGCGGCGTGTAGTCGCCCAGCACCACGTGGCAGTGCGAGTCGATGAGACCGGGGATCACCGTCGTGCCGCGGCAGTCGATGACGACGTCCGCGCGCGACGCCGACGTGGCGTTCGCGGCGCCGATGGCCGCGATGTGACCATCGCGCACGAGCAGGCTCTCGGCGTCGAGTCGCGGTGTGTCGAGGATCCCGGTGGCGAGCGCGCCGATGTTGACGAGACCGACGGTAGGCATGGCGGCGACGCTACCGCCGCCGCCGCGAGCGCGTCAAGCGTGCGACCGGCGGCCTCACGATCCGTGGCCAGCCCACCGTGGCACGACGTCGTCGACGTGCTAGAGTGCGGCGCTGAATCCGCTCAGGAGGTGCCTCGGATGGCTCGCATCGCGCTCGTGCAGTTCAGTGGAAACGCCGACAAGGACGTGAACGTCCGCAAGGCCGAAGACCTGGCGCGCCAGGCCGCCGGCAACGGCGCGAAGATCGTCTGCTTCCCCGAGCTGTGCACGACGACGTACTTCTGCTACGAGCGCAACCCGGCGTTCTTCGCCCTCGCCGAGCCCGTGCCGGGACCGGCCGTCGATCGCATGCGCGCGGTCGCGAAGGAGACGGGGACCGTGCTCGTGTATCCGCTGTACGAGAACGACAACGGGACGCTCTACAACACCGCGGTCGTGATCGGGCCCGACGGCGCGATCACCGGCAAGTACCGCAAGATGTCGATCCCCCAGATCCTGCGCACGGTCGGCAAGGGCGAGACGCCGGCCGACGAGCGCTTCTACTTCCAGCCCGGTAACCTGGGCTTCCCCGTCTTCGACACGCCGTTCGGGATCAAGATCGGCATCCTGATCTGCTACGACCGTCACTTCCCCGAGGCGGCGCGCACGCTCGCCCTGAAGGGCGCGCACCTGCTGCTGGTGCCGACCGCGACGTATCGCGAGTGGATCCGCGACGTGTGGGAGGCGGAGCTGCGCGGTCACGCCATCGCCAACATGTTCTACGTCGGCGGGGTCAACAAGGTCGGCGCCGACGTGGGCGGCGCGCCCGACCGCCAGTACTTCGGCTCCGCGGTGGTGTTCGGGCCCAAGGGCGATCTCATCGGGCGCGCGGGCGACAAGCGCGACGAGATCCTCTACGCCGACGTCGATCCGAAGACGTGCGACGACGTGCGCGACCTCTGGGGCTTCTTCCGCTTCCGTCGTCCCGACGCGTACGGCGAGCTCGTGAAGCCGATCCCGGCGCCATGAAGGCCGACCTCCTCGTCCGCGACTGCCGCGTCGTCAAGCCCGACGCGATCGTGCCCTGCAGCCTGGTCGTCCGCGACGGTCGGATCGCGGCCGTGCTGTCGCCCGGTGAGGCCGTCGACGCGCGACGCACGGTCGATGCCGGCGGTCGCCACGTGCTGCCCGGGCTGCTCGACACGCACATCCACCTCGGCAACGCCAACCAGCCGTTCGCGGCGGACTGCGTGACGGAGAGCCGCCACGCCGTCACGGGCGGCGTGACCACGATGTTCGTCTTCGTCATCACGCGCGGCTCCTACATGGACGCGCTGCCCGAGATGAAGCGCGCGGTGCGCGAGGGCAGCGTGGCCGACATGGTGTTCCACGCCATCCTGATCAAGCCCGAGCAGATCGCCGAGATCCCGCGCATGGCGAGCGAGTTCGGCGTGAAGTCGTTCAAGAGCTTCATGGCCTACAAGCGCGGCGAGGTCTCGCCGAGCGGCATCCAGGGCATGAGCGACGACCAGATCTTCACCGTGTTCCAGCAGGTCGCCAAGGTGCCCGGCGGGGTGGCCATCGTGCACTGCGAGAACATGGAGCTCATCGAGCTGCACCAGAAGGGCTTCGCGGGACGGCAGGACACCGCGGCGTGGTCCGACGCGCGGCCCGTGTTCGGCGAGCTCGAGGCGATCCGCCGCATGGTGAGCTTCGCCGACGCGGCTGGCATTCAGCTCCTCATCCCCCACATGGGCGTCGGGCTGGGCTCGGAGTTCCTCCGCGAGAAGGTCGTGGGACGCGGCCGCGTGGCGACGGAGACGTGCCCGCACTACCTGCTCCTCGACAAGGACACCGACCGCGGCGTGCAGGGCAAGGTCAACCCGCCGCTCCGCAGCAAGGAGCACATCGACGCGCTGTGGGACCGTGTGACGGACGGCACCATCGACGTCATGGGCTCCGACCACTGCCCGTACACGAAGGCGGCGAAGGGCAGCGAGCTCTGGGCCGCGCGGCCGGGCATCACGTGCGGCACCGCCATGATCCTGCCCACGATGCTGGGCGAGGGCGTGCGCCACCGCGGGCTCACGCTCCCCGATGTCGTGCGGCTGACGTCGTACAACGCCGCGCGGCTCTTCGGCCTCTATCCCCGGAAGGGCGCGCTCGAGATCGGCTCCGACGCCGACCTCGTCATCGTCGATCCCGATCGCGAGGTGCGCGTCGATCTCCGGACGCTGCACTCGGTGGCCGACTTCTCGCCGTACGAGGGCTATCTCGCCCACGGCTGGGCCGACACCACCATCGCGGGCGGCGAGATCGTCTACGAGAAGGGCGAGGTGGTGGCCGAGCGCGCGCGAGGTCGCGTGCTGGCTCCGGGGGCGGCGTGACGTCCACGCGACCAGTGCTCAGCTCGCCACCCCGAGTCGCCTTCGGCGTCATGTTCCGGCCCGGCCAGTTCCCGCTCGCCCACACGCTGGCCTGCTTCCGCGTCGCGGAGGACGTGGGGTTCGACCACATCTGGTTCGGCGACTCGCACCTGATCTGGCACGAGACGGGCCCGTACTTCACGGCCGCGGCCATGTCGACGTCGCGGGCGCGCATCGGTCCGCTCGTGGCGAATCCCGTCACGCGCGACCCCACGGTGCTCGCCAGCTCGCTCGCCACGCTGGCCGAGCTGTTCGACGGCCGCGCGGTCATCGGCCTCGGCCGGGGCGACAGCGCGGTCCGCACCCAGAACCGGAAGCCGATGACCGTGAACGAGTTCCGCGACGCGGTGCGGACGATCCGCGCGCTCTCACGTGGCGACGAGGTCGCGCTGCACGGCACGACGATCCGTTTCCCATGGCTGCGGCGTCGCGTCCCCGTGCTGGTGGCCGCGTACGGCCCGCGCGTGCTCGCGCTCGCGGGGGAAGAAGCCGACGGGCTGATCCTCCAGCTCGCGTCACCGAGCATCGTGGAGTGGGCGGTGCGCCACGCGCGCGCCGCGGCGGAGAAGGCGGGACGGAAGTGGACCGAGTACGAAGTCGTGGCGGGCGCCCCGTCCTACATCTCGACGGACCGCGCCCACGCGCTCTCACGCGTACGCGGCTTTCCCGCCACGGTGTCGAACCACGTCAAGGATGTGCTCCGACAGCACGCGGCCAGCGACCTGCCGCCCGATCTCATCGAGGGGATGGAAAAGGTCGCCGGCTACGACTACTCCAAGCACGGCCACGCCGACGCGCCACACGTCCGGGCGGTCACCGACGACATGGCCGACCGGCTGACGCTGATCGGGACCGTCGAGCAGGTGCGCGCCAAGATCGCGCAGCTGGCCGAGGTCGGCGTGACGCAGATCTGTCTCTACATCGGCGTCGTGGAGCGCGAGCACCACTTCTCGCTCCTGGAGACGTACGGCCGGGAGATCATTCCGGCGTTCCGATGAGCGGCCCCGGTTCGACGACCCATCGATCGAGGGAGGAGTCATTCATGGTACGCGCGATATCCGTCGTCACGCTGGCGCTGGTGGCCATGCTGGCGCTCATCGTTCCCGCCGGCGCCCAGGAGAACGTCCTGAACGTCGGCAAGTACACCCAGCTCGGGTCGTACGATCCGCACGCGGGCGCGCTCGACACGCTGTGGTGGACGGGCGACACGTTCTACGAGGGGCTGGTCGGGCTCAACGACGAGCTGAACGGCGTGCGGCCGGTGCTGGCCACGTCGTGGCGCGTGTCGAACGGCGGCAAGACGTACACGTTCACGCTGCGCGACGGGGTGAAGTTCAGCGATGGCACGCCGCTCGACTCCGCCGCGGTGAAGATGTCGATCGACCGCGCCCTCGCGCTCAAGAAGGCCGCCTACCTCTACGTCAAGCCGATCACCCGCGTCGAGACGCCGGCGCCGACCACCCTCGTCGTCCACCTCGATCAGCCCTACACGCCGTTCCTGGGCGGCATGCGCTTTCTCCTCGTCGTCAGTCCCAAGGCGCTCAAGGAGCACGAGGGTGGCGACAACGGGCAGACGTGGCTGCGCGACCACACCGCGGGCACGGGCCCGTACGTTCTCGAGCGCTGGGAGCAGAACATCATCCACGTGGGCAAGAAGAACCCGCTCTACTGGCGCGGCTGGCCGGCCAACAAGTTCACCACCATCAACCTGCGCCACATCTACGAGCCGGAGACGCAGCGGCTGATGGTCGAGAAGGGTGAGCTCGACTGGGCGGAGAACATCACGAAGGACGCGCTGCCCGCGCTGAAGCGCAACCCGAACGTCACCGTCTACGAGAAGCCGGGCACGAGCCTGATGGTGACCTACCTCAACACGCAGACACCGCCCACGAAGGACCTCCGCGTGCGTCAGGCCATCCACCACATGTGGAACCAGGAGGCGTTCGGCGCCATCACCGGCCACGCCCCCAACCCGGGTCCGCTCTTCACGCCGCTCCTCGGCAAGGACTGGCGGATGGAGAACCCGTATCCCTACAACCCGGAGCGCGCCAAGAAGCTGCTCGCGGAGGCGGGCTACCCGAACGGCGGCTTCACGCTGCGCTTCCAGTCACAGAAGGGCGACGTGGACAAGCGCGCCATCTTCGAGCTGATGCAGGCCGAGCTGAACAAGCTGAACATCAAGATGGAGTTCTTCGACGATACCTGGCCGGCCCTCGTGAAGAAGGCGACGGACTGGGGCGCCACGAAGGACCCCGCCACGGCGATGCATCTCGTCGCGTACTTCCGGCCGATGTTCGTGGTGTCGCCCCACGATTACCTCTTCCACATGTACCACTCGGAGGCGTTCCCCTCGAAGGGCGGACGCAACTTCACGTACTACTCGAATCCCGACTACGACAAGCTCGTGTCCGAGGCGATGAGCACGCTCGATCCCGACAAGGAGCTCAGGCTCGCGCGCCAGGCGGCCGAGATCGTCTGGAAGGACGTCGCGGTCGTCGTCAACGGGCGCATCGTGGACAAGTTCGTCGCGCGCAAGGACGTGAAGGGCTTCGTGTACCAGGGAGACCGCGTGTCGTTCCGGTACTACGACATGTACCGCGAGCGCTGACGATCTTGACCGACATGGGGACGTCCTGAGGGGCCTTCGCCGGGGCGGCCCCCTCGTGGTGGGCGCCGCCGTCGTCGTGGTCGTCCTGGCCGTGATGACGGTGGCGCCGGCGCTCTTCACCGGACGCGACCCCAACGCGATCACCTTCCTAGAGCGTCTCCAGCCACCGAGTCTCGCGCATCCATTCGGGACGGACGAGAACGGGCGCGACGTCTGGGCGCGCGTCGTCCACGGCGCGCGGCCGACGCTGTGGGCGGCGCTCGCGCTCATCGCGCTGGCCGCGGGCATCGGCACGCTGGCCGGGCTCGTCATCGGGTCGCTCGGCCGTCGGGCCGACGAGGCGCTGATGCGGGTGACGGAGTTCTTCCTCGCGTTTCCCCAGCTGATCTGGGCCCTCGCGCTGACCTCCGTGCTTGGGCGCGGCCTGGCGAACTGCGTGCTCGCCCTCGCGGTGACGTGGTGGGCGCAGTACGCGCGGCTGATGCGCGCCCAGGTGCTCGTGTATCGCGAGCGCGAGTTCATCCTCAGCACCCGCGCGCTCGGACAGTCGCAGTGGCGGATCCTCGTGCGTCACCTCTTGCCGAATTGCGTGTCGCCCGTGCTCGTCAAGGCGACCATCGACATCAGCCTCGCCATCCTGCTCCTCGCGGCGCTGTCGTTCCTCGGCGTGGGCGCCCAGCCGCCGCTGCCGGAATGGGGCGCCATGGTGACCATCGGCCGGAAATACCTCCTGGACTATCCCTGGTACGCGACGTTCCCCGGCCTCGCGATCTTCGTGACCGTGCTCGCGTTCAACGTGCTGGGCGAGCGCGTGCGCGACGTCCTCGACCCCGCCAGCCGGATGTCGTGAGCGATGCGCCTGCTGCTCGGCCGCCTGCCGCTCCTCGTCCTGCTCCTCGTCGCGGTCGCGCTCGCGGTGTTCGCGCTGACGCTCAAGCTGCCCGGTGACCCGGCCTTCGTCGCGGCGGGCGGCGGCGACGCGACGCCGGAGATGATCGCGCACGCGCGGGCGCGCCTCGGTCTCGACAAGCCGGCGTGGGTGCGCTTCGTGTACTACCTCCGGAACGTCGCACAGGGCGACTTCGGCCGATCGATGGTGAACGGACGGCCGGTGGTCGAGGACCTCGAGAAGTTCTGGCCCGCGACGATGGAGCTGGCGCTCGCCGCGATCGCGATCAGCGCGGTGCTCGGCATTCCGCTCGGCGTCGTCTCCGCGGTGTGGGCGCGACGGTGGCCCGATCGGCTCATCACCCCGGGCTCCGTCTTCCTCGGCTCGATGCCGATCTTCTGGCTCGGGCTCATGGCGGTCCTGGTCTTCTACCGGATGGCCGACTGGCTGCCTGCGGGCGGCCGGCTCACCGTCGGCGTGGCGCCGCCGCCCACCATCACCGGCCTGCTGCTCGTCGACGCCCTGCTCGCCCGCGACGGCGTCGTCCTGCGCGACGCGCTTCGCCATCTCGTGCTCCCCGCGTCGATCCTGAGCGTGATATCGCTCGCGATGATCACGCGCGTGACGCGCGCCGCGATGCTCGACATCCTCCACGAGGACTACCTGCGCACGGCGCGCGCCAAGGGCCTGCCCGAGGCGCGCGTGATCCTGCAGCACGCGCTCGGCAACGCCGCCGTGCCGATCGTCACCGTCGTCGGCATCCAGCTCGGACAGCTCATCGGCGGCGTGGTCGTGACCGAGACGATCTTCGCGTGGCCCGGACTCGGCCTCTATGCCGTCACGGCCGTCGAGAACCAGGACTACCCCGCGATCCTCGGGTTCACCCTCGTCTCCACGGTGGCCTACGTGACGATCAACCTGGTGGTCGACCTCCTCTATCCCTGGCTCTCGCCCCAGACGCGGCGGTGAGGGCATGGACCTGATCGTCCGCGCCGCGCGGCTGCGTGGCCGGGAGAACCTCGTCGACGTCGGCATCGAGGGCGGGCGCATCGTGGCCCTCGAGCCGCGCCTCGGCGGCGGCGCGCGCGTGGAGATCGACGCGGCGGGACGCCTCACCACGCCGTCCTTCGTCGAGCCTCACATCCACCTCGACAAGGCGCTGACGGCGGGGCGGGCGCGCGAGAACCCCACGAACGTGTTCGAGGAGTCGGTCGCGATCATGCGCGAGGTCAAGCGTGGCTACACCGTCGACGACGTGGCCGAGCGCGCGACGCGCGTCATCCACGCGCTGGTGACCTACGGCGTGACGTTCGTCCGGTCCTACGTCGACGTCGACACCATCGCGGGCCTCACCGCCCTGGCCGGGGTGGTGGCCGCGCGCGAGCGCTGTCGCGGCCTCGCCCACGTCGAGATCATCGCGTTCCCGCAGGAAGGCATCCTCTGCGATCCCGGGACGGACGAGCTGATGGCCCGCGCGCTCGAGCAGGGCGCCGACGTGGTGGGCGGGATGCCGCACGCGGAGCTCCTCGAGCCCGAGTCGAGCCGTCACACCGATCTGGTGTTCGCGCTCGCGCGGCGGTTCGATCGCGACATCCAGATGCACGTGGACGAGACGGACGATCCGGGCGCGCGGACGCTCCACTACTACGCCGTGAAGGCGATCCGTGAGGGCTGGACGGGACGCGTGAGCGCCGATCACGTCACGGCGCTGGCCGCGTACGACGACACCTACGCCGCGCGCGTGATCGGCCTCGTCGCGCGCGCCGGCATGAGCGTGGTGACGCTGCCGACCAAGCTCATGCGCGGCGGCATCCGCGACCGCCAGCCGCGGCGTCGCGGGATCACGCGCGTGCAGGAATTGCTCGACGCCGGCGTCAACGTGGCGTACGGCCAGGACG